>NZ_CDXDFU010000064.1:0-17804 GCF_978017985.1 Schwartzia sp. (in: firmicutes)
GATTCGAGCGGCAAAGGAACTCATGGACACGGAAAGAAAAATTACCGAGGAACATGAGGACAAGCAGATTCAGGTAGAAAACTGAAAAAGTAAAAGACAGGAGCAGGCATAAAGCCTTGCTCCTGTTTTTGTATGCCCGAATAAATTTTTTATGAATTGCAAAAGACGAATGCGTTCTGTGATACAATGTATGAATGAAAGGGGACTCGAAGATGGAATTGCTTAAAACAATAAAGCCGCTTGACTGGCTCATACTTGTCGTTGCGGTTTTGATTTTAGTTCAGATGAATTTTTCTCACCTTATGGTGGAGGATGTACTGTATCTTACAGCAATCATTATGTGGAGCGGCGGACTTTTGGTGCGTCTTTATCTGCAGTCAAGAAAGCTGAACAGCCGAAAGTGAAATTGACGCTTCTTGAGTAAGAATAAACCGTGATTTTGACGTGATACTGCCTGTGGACTGGAAAAACCGATTTGGTTTTTGGAGGTGCAGTTATGAAGCAAAGGGACAGGACGCTTGATATAGCCAAAGGAATAAGCATGCTCCTTGTCGTTGGGTATCATATCATTCTTTCGTCGCCGGAAACAGAGCCGTTTTTTGAATGTGTATGCGGTGTTTTGGGCTTCTTTACCTTTGCGGCAGGATATACATACAGGCGGGGGAAAAGAACCTTTGGCGCGAGTGTCATGAGCCGTGTAACAGGAATGATGCTACCTTATTTTAAGATTTCTTTTGCTGCGCTCACTCTCTCCTGCAGTTATTATCATTTTACGCGAAGCGTAGATTGGCAATACTGTGCGGATCAGTATGTTTTCACCTATTTTCGTGAGGAATTGACGGAGATGATTTGGCCTGGATATTTCCGAGGCGAAGATTGTTTGTATAATCTTGTCAGTCCCGGATGGTATCTGTGGATGCTGTTTTTCGCAAGCATACTTTTCTACGGCACGGCAGATTTTGCTTTGCAGAGCAGTGTGCGGACTATAGCTTTGACTGTGTTATTCGGCGCAGTATCTTACGTAATGATTGACTCGCGTGTGGTATTGCCGTACGGAATGCAGTGCGCTCCTGTATATGCGGCGGTTATGCTTATCGGTTCCTATTGCGGCAACAATCGGCTTTTGGACTTTGACCGCATGGGTGGAGGGAGGAAGCTTTTTCTTGCCGCATTGTCATTTGCCATTATCTTTATCGTTCTGCGATTTGAACTGGTAGAGAAAACCTTTTTGGGACAGTTCAGAGATGTTCACTCGTATGTTGACGGGGTAATCGCGTATATCCTTTTGGGGCTTTCGGATACGTTCCTGCTTATGTGGCTGTCGCGCGCCATTGCAAAATGCGGTGGCGTGGTCGCTGACTGGCTGGTGTTTTTCGGAGCGGGAACCATCGTAACGCTTTTGATTCACGGCCCGTTCAGCCTTTTGTGGTTTGACCTTTTCTCAATGCCCTGCAAATTCGCAATGTGGGTAAGAGACTATACAACCGGAGAGCTTTTGGCTTCCGTCGCGGTGTTCCTGCTGACGATGGTAAGCTGCCATGCTGTTCTCCGTTTGCGTGAACACTTTAAGCATTCATAGAGTTTTTAGCGGCTGCGGTCTGAGTACTGCAGCCGCTTTTTCGTATGTATTCATGTGAATCTCAGAAAAACTGCGTAAAATCAACGTTTATGGGATAAAAATCAAGCATGTTTTTAACTTTGTTAAAATCGTGTAAGACGGCATCTGGTTTGACATTACGGCGTTAAATCTCTATACTTATAAACAGTATTGCTTCATATATTTAGGAGATGAAGATGTGTTTGAAACGTAAAAAGTGGTGTTTGTCGTTTCTGGCGCTTCTGATGTCGTTTATGATGCTTGCCGCCGGGTGCGGAGGCAAGGGAACCGCTTCGGACGGCGGGGCAAAACAGCAGGCCGATTCGAATGTCACGATAAAGATGCTGGACGTAGGGCAGGGGGATGCTATCCTGATCCGTACACCTGAACAGACCGTGCTCATTGATACAAGCGATGTGGATGAGAAGCAAAAGCTGAGCGCGGCGCTGAAAGATGAGAAAGTCAAAGTAATCGATAAGCTCATAATAACACATCCGCATGCTGACCATTTGGGCGGCATGTCGGTCGTTTTCAACGAGTGCGAGGTCAAGGCGGTCTATGATAACGGACAGGCTGCGACTACAAAGCTTTACCGTGATTACCTGAAAACTATTAAGTCAAAGGGAATCCAGTATAAGGCGCTTCGCGACGGAGACCGTATTGATTTTGGCGGCGGAGCTGTGTTTGAGGTACTCAGCCCGACGGAGGATATGGTTAAAGAAGGCGGCCACGATGAGAAGGGCAAAATAAATCTGAACCTTAATTCTGTGGTCGGACGTCTCGTGTACGGCGAGTTCAGCATGATGTTCACGGGGGATGCAGAGACCGAATCCGAGAAGGGTATCATGAAACGCTATGCACCGAAGGAACTCAAAAGCACGATTTTGAAATCCGGGCACCACGGAAGCAAGACGTCTTCCGGTCCGAAATTTCTCAGGGCGGTACAGCCTGAGGCGGCGCTTATCTCCTGCGGAAAGGGAAATGAATACCATCATCCGCATCCGTCAACGAGGAATAAATACACAAAGTATAAGATTGATTTCTACCGCACAGACGTGAATGGAATGATTACCGTGGAGACGGATGGACATTACTACACAATCAGCACTGAACGCGGTACAAAGAATGATGATACAGGAAACTGAGCAAGAAAGGGTTTTTTGATGAAAGCAGTTATTGACCGTTTTGAAGAAGATAAAGCGGTATTGCTCGTCGGTGAAGACGAGGACATAGAGGTTGTTTTTCCTAAGGCATACATGCCGAAGGATGCTGAGGAAGGCGATTATCTTTCTGTTTCTATCGCCGTCGACCGGGAAGCAACCGAGGCCGCCCGCGCGGAGGCTGAGGCTTTGCTGAAGGATCTTCGAGGAGGAATTTGATGAGAGATGTTGTTTGTCGTTTTCTGCTGACACTTCTTCTTTGTGTCTTTATGATACCCGGAGAGGTGGAGGCGGCTCCGTCACATGAGATAAAGTATATTACGTCCAAAGTAGTTGAGGAGGATGGTAATACTTTCCTCAGGATGGAAATCGGTCTTTCCAAGGGAGCTGCAGAGTATACGGTGAAGAATGGAAGCATTCTGCATCCAAACCGTCTCTGCATTGAGATTGAAAACACAAAACCGGGCGATGTGCAGAAGGAAATGCGCCTTGACCCGAAATATGCAAAGTCGGCGCGTGTACGCGGACTTGATAAGAATACGCAGGTGCTCTTTTCTCTGGCGGGACTTGCGGAAAATGAAGAATACAGCATTACAACGATAGAGGCTGATAAAAAGCATAAAAAGCCGTTTCGTATCGTTGTTGATATTTATGAGTCCGGGTATGTCCGCAGGGGCTTTGTGGACGGACTCAAGGGACGCCATATAGTCGTAGACCCCGGGCACGGCGGAACGGACCGGGGGGCTACAGGCCCGTCGGGACTCCTGGAAAAGGATGTCACCCTTGAGGTATCTTTGAAGCTTCGCGATATTCTTGAAAATTCCGGCGCGATTGTCACGCTTACCCGTGAGGACGACCGTGATGTGTGGGGACCTACCGCAACGGATTCCCAGGAGCTTCAGGCACGCTCCGATGTGGGTGAGAATACTCCGGGAACAGAGGTATTCCTGAGCGTACACTGCAACGCGTTCAGCTCAGCATCCTCACATGGTACGGAAACATATTATTACTACGGCAAATCCTGGCTTGATGAGCTTCTTGCTCAAAATCTGCAGGAGGCTATGCTTGAGCATAACGGGCTGCATGACCGCGGAGTAAAAGCGACACGCTTTTATGTTTTGACGCATACGTCCATGCCGGCTGCTCTCGTCGAGCTTGCGTTCATCACAAATTACGAAGAGGAAGCGCTCTTGGGGGATGATGCGTTTCAGGAGGAAATGGCGATGGCGCTTGCTGAAGGATTGGCAAATTATTTCGCGGGAAGCGGAACGTGAATAGAGGGGACGGAGGAGTATGAAGAATATCAGTAAAAGTCTTTTGGTTTGCATGATGGCACTGCTCATGCTGCTGACTGCAGGCTGTGATAAGGAAAAAGAAAAACAGCAGCCGCAGCAGAAACAGGAGCAGCAGCAGAAAAAGGATGAAAAGCCGCAGCAGAAGCCTGTTGATGACAAGGTGACTGTAAAGCTTTATTACCCGACAGATGATGCTGAAAAGCTCGTTGTAGTAGAGACAAAGGTTCCGTCGAAGGACAAATATAAGGCTTCGGTGGAGGCACTCATTGCCGGTCCGAACAAAACAGGCCTTACGGGGATTTTCCCGAAGGGAGTCAAGGTCCGCAGTGTGAAGGTTAAGGACGGACTTGCAACGGTTGATTTCACGCAGGAGCTCACAAAGCGTTTTGTAGGAGGCTCCACAGGTGAGGAAATGCTGGTGGGTTCTCTTGTAAATACACTCACCGGATTTTCTGAAGTGACGTCAGTGTTGATTACTGTTGAAGGCAAAGGAATCGAGACAATCGCAGGACATCTTGATACGAGCATTCCGTTCAAACGTATGGAAGAACTTTTGAAATAACACGGCATCACAGTTAAATACAGACAGATAAAACGGGCTGAGAGAATTATTCATCAGTCCGACAGCAGCGCCAATAGGAATATTTTGCTTTGGCAGGATGTTCCCATTGGCGTTAGACTTTTCAGATAAGGAGATTTCGCATGGCTACTCAGATGGAGCAGGCAAGAAAAGGTGTTATAACAGACGAAATGAAGATAGTCGCGGAGGCAGAACATCAGGATGCGGAGTCTATCCGCGAGCGTGTTGCGCGCGGTGTGATTGCCATTCCTGCCAACATAAATCATAAAAATCTTCGCCCTGAGGGTGTGGGTGAAGGGCTGCGCGTTAAAGTCAACGCCAATATAGGTACTTCCAGTACGTTCCCTGACATTGAACCTGAGCTTGAAAAGCTTGATGAGGCTGTACGCTGCGGCGCTGACGCGGTTATGGACCTTTCAACGGGAGACCATATTGATGAGTCACGCCGTGCTATTATCGGACATTCGCCTATCATGGTTGGTACGGTGCCTATTTACGAAGCAACAGTTGAAGCTATCAAGAACCGTGGCGCTGTTGTCGATATGACCGTAGAAGACCTTTTGACAACGATTGAAAAACAGGCAAAGGACGGTGCTGATTTCATGACGCTGCACTGCGGTCTTACCCGCAATGCAATCGAGCGTCTGCGCAAAGAAGGCCGCGTTATGGATGTTGTAAGCCGCGGAGGTTCTTTCCTTACGGGCTGGATGCTTCATAACGAAAAAGAGAATCCGCTTTATGAGCATTATGACGATTTGCTTGATATCTGTGTTAAATATGATGTAACAATAAGCCTCGGAGACGGTCTACGGCCGGGCTGTCTTGCAGACGCAACCGACCAGGGACAGATTACGGAGCTTTTGAACCTCGGAGAGCTCACCCTTCGCGCATGGCACCGCGGGGTTCAGGTCATGGTCGAGGGGCCGGGGCACATGCCGTTCGATCAGATTGCGGCGAATATGAAGCTTGAAAAGCAGCTTTGCCACGGCGCGCCGTTCTATGTTCTCGGACCTCTTGTAACGGACATTGCGCCGGGCTACGATCATATTACCGCTGCTATCGGAGGAACAATGGCGGCTGTGAGCGGAGCAGATTTCCTGTGCTATGTGACGCCTGCAGAACATCTTGCTCTGCCGACCATAGAGGATGTGCATGACGGAGTCATGGCATCCCGTATTGCGGCACACGCTGCGGATATCGTAAAGGGAATACCTGGAGCAAAAGAACAGGACCTTGCCATGGGAAAAGCCCGCAAGATTCTCGACTGGGATGCTCAGATGAAGCTGGCTATTGATCCGGAGTTTGCGAAGAAGAAGCGCGGGGCACGCAATCCTGAGGACGAAGGTGCATGCTCCATGTGCGGTGATTACTGCGCTGTAGAGATTGTAAATCAGTACATGAAAAAATAAAGATAATTTTCTGAAAAAAAGAGGATTTTTTATTTTTTCGACGAATAAAGAAATCTAAAAAGAATTTTGCATATGATATTTCGTTTTGAATGGAGGAATAGTTTATGGCAACAATTCAGCGGATTCTTGTTCCTGTCGATGGTTCTGTTAGCAGTGCCAAGGCTGCGGAGAAGGGAAAATTCTACGCAGACAAGTGCGGAGCGGAGCTTCATCTTTTGTATGTTGCAAGTGAGATTCAGAAGGATATTCCAAGCAGCATTATTTTTGATGAGATAATGAAGGAACTTCCACCGGGACTTGTTGTTAAAACCCATGAAAGAGCGGGAAACATTGCAGATGAAATTCTTATGAAGGCTGATGATATCGCTGCCAGCATGATTATCATGGGCAGCCGCGGACTTGGTATTTTCAAGGGCGCCCTTATCGGAAGCGTAAGCCAGCAGGTCGTTGAGCGTTCAATGGTGCCTGTCATGATAGTCAAAGCAGATAATAATTGATGAACAAATGTCCTTTGTGCGAATACATTATGTAAATAAATTGCAAATACTGCTTGCAATTTCAGAGAAAGTGTGATAATGTTACAAACAACAGAAATGCAGTGATATGGAGCAGTAGCATCCGGGGAATGCATAGAGAGCCGTTGGTTGGTGTAAAACGGACAGAAACGGGATGTGAACTCGCCATGGAGCAGCGCACTGATATGTAGGTGCCGCCGGAGGCTGACCGTTACAGCAGCAGGATATGTCAGTATCCGTCAGAGCGCGTGCAGCGATGCACGAATAAGAGTGGTAACACGCAGGCCGGGCCTTCGTCTCTTAATGAGAGGGAGCCCGGCTTCTTTATTTTGAAATGCTTGATTTGAAAACATGACTGGAGGATTTGAAATGAAAAACTTTACGAAATATCGCAAGGGGTATTATATGCCACCTGTCTGTGACATGAGCTGGGCGCAGAAGGAATATCCGGATAAGGCACCGACATGGTGCAGTGTTGATTTGCGTGACGGCAATCAGTCCCTTATCATTCCCATGAGCCTTGATGAGAAGATAGAGTTTTATAAAATGCTCATAAAGGTTGGCTTCAAGGAAATTGAAGTGGGTTTTCCTGCTGCATCTGATACGGAATATGAGTTCCTGCGCCGTCTGGTGGATGAGAATCTGATTCCTGATGATGTGACGGTACAGGTTCTGACTCAGGCGCGCGAGCATATCATAAAAAAGACCTTCGAAGCACTGAAGGGCGTAAAGAACGCTATAGTTCATGTGTACAATTCTACCTCCTTTGCACAGCGTCAGCAGGTGTTCCGCATGTCGAAGGAGGAAATCAAGCAGATTGCCGTTGACGGTGCTAAGCTTTTGAAGAAGCTTACTGAAGAGGCCGGCGCGGATTACCGATTCGAGTATTCGCCTGAGAGCTTCACAGGGACAGAGCCGGAATACGCACTCGAGGTATGCAACGCGGTTCTTGACGTATGGCAGCCGACACCGGATAAAAAGGCTATCATAAACATTCCTGTTACGGTAGAGATGTCCATGCCCCATGTCTATGCTATGCAGGTTGCATATATCTCGCAGAATCTGAAATACCGCGACAGCGTTGTGCTGTCGCTTCATCCGCACAACGACCGCGGCTGCGGCGTGGCTGATTCGGAAATGGGCCTTCTTGCGGGAGCTGACCGTATCGAGGGAACGCTTTTCGGTAACGGTGAGCGCACGGGTAACGCGGATATCGTAACGATTGGCATGAATATGTTTGCTCTGGGCGTAGACCCGCAGCTGGATTTTTCGAACATGCCGGAGCTTGTTGAGATGTATGAGCGTGTCACGAGAATGCATGTGCATGAGCGTCAGCCTTATGCAGGCGCTTTGGTGTTTGCTGCTTTTTCCGGTTCTCACCAGGATGCAATCGCAAAGGGTATGAAATGGCGCGAGGAAACAGACCCGAGCCGCTGGACTGTGCCGTATCTTCCCATCGACCCGCAGGACGTCGGACGTCAGTACGATGCGGATGTTATCCGTATCAACAGCCAGTCCGGAAAGGGCGGAGTCGGCTTCATAATGGAGCAGAAATACGGTATTGATATGCCCAAGAAAATGCGTGAGGATTTCGGTTACTGCATCAAGGGTGTTTCCGACCACAAACACAAAGAGCTTCTGCCGGATGAAATTTATCAGATTTTCCAGCAGGAGTATGTCAACGCGGAAAGTCCGTACAAGCTTGTTGACTTTGCTCTCCGTAAGGAACCGAACGGAATACGTTCAGGAGAAGTTATCATGATGATAGACGGAAAAGAGCAGAAGTTCAATGCAAAGGGCAACGGACGCCTTGACGCGGTCAGCAACGCGCTTCAGGAAAATCTCGGGGTGCAGTACAAAGACCTCATATACAGCGAGCATGCTTTGGAAATCGGGCAGGCATCCCGTGCAATGGCGTATATCGGTATCACAGGTGAGGATGGCAGAACGACATGGGGAGCAGGAATGGATACAGATATTATCACGGCATCTATCCTTGCGCTTGTGAGTGCAATCAATCGCATGAAGAACGGAAAATAAATAGAAGAAAAACAATGAGAGGCAGTAGACAAAATTTCGTCTACTGCCTTGTTTTTGCGGTTTACGCTACTTAAGAGATATGATAAAATATGGAAATAGGAGAAATTTCAGTTTTTTTCCATTTTTTATGAATTTTTGAAAACAAAAAAGGAATTTCTTTTGTTTTGTCGAATAGATACCCTTAGGTGATAAAAATAATAACTTAAAGGAATAGTTCGGGGTTTATTCAAATTGGTTGTTTTGCCCACAGAGTTATCTTGGGAATCTCAATAAAAAGGATAGTGGTTCATATGGGTAAGTTCGATGTTATCCGTGACAAGAGCATTGTAGGAACGCCTGTCGTCCATCTTACTGCGATGACGGCGGTTTTGTTTTGCTTCTGGCTTTTGCTTTCGGGTACATTCCAGACTAAGTTCCTTATTTACGGAATACTGACGGCGGTCATATCGGCATGGGTTTCATATCCCCTGCTGCTACTGCCCAATGCTGATGCGACGAAAAAATACTTTGTTTTCGGAGTAAATCCGGTAAAGCTCGTGATTTACTTTTTCTGGCTCATGTGGCAGCTTGTTCTTGCGAACGTGGATGTTCTTAAGGCAACGGTAAGATCGGAAATAGAGATAAATCCCCGCATCGTGAGGTTCCGCTATAAGACGGATAATCCGATGGCAATGGTCATCCTGGCAAATTCGATAACGCTGACACCCGGAACCGTTACAATCGACTTAACGGATGAAGGAGTGTTTTATATTCATGCGCTGACGGACGGCGCTGCGGAAGGCCTAAACGGCGGCATGCAGAAGATGGTCGCATGGCTTTTCGGAGAGCAGTACGATTTTGAGATGCTGGGGGAGGATTACTGAGATGCATATTTTTTTCCTGGTTATCGTAGTTGTGCTCGTAATGACGATTGGTCTTATGATGCAGCGGCTTTTTCAGGGGCCGACAGTATTTGACCGCATGAACGGACTCGGTGTCATCACGGCGGATACTATCCTTCTTATTGTTCTGTTCGGATTTTTGGACAATCAGCCGGGAATGTATGTGGACCTTGCCATGGCCTATGCTATGATGGGCTGCCTGGGTTCTGTCGTTCTTGCGAAATATCTGGGAGGGAAGAATCTATGATTTTCGGTTTAAGCATACAGGAAATCATTGCCTGCCTTTTGATGGGGGCGGGGCTGATTTTCCTCATCGGTTCCATGGTTGGTATGCTCCGCCTGCCGGATTACTACAGCAGGGTGCATGCTTCGGGAAACAGCGAGACACTCGGAACTCTGCTGGTGTTCCTCGGACTTATTGTTTACAACGGCTATTCAAACGTATCAGCCAAGATTTTTATCGTGGCGCTGTTTGTGTTTTTGGGGAATCCTATCGGTTCCCATATTCTTGCAAAGGCGGCGTATAAAACAGGACATCCTGTCTGGACTCAGAAGCAGGCTGTGCAGCACGAGCTTTCTACTGAACCTACGACGTCAGTGACGACTGAAGAGGAAAAGGAGGCACAGGCAAATGCAGATTTACACAATTGAGGCTATTCTCCTTGTGTTCCTTATCCTGATTACGGGCTGTATCATCTATGAAAGAGACCTGCTGAGCGCGGTAATGATATACTGTGCATTCAGCTTTGGCGCAGTGCTGCTGTACCTTATGATGGGTTCTCCCGATGTCGCGTTTACAGAGGTTGTTGTCGGTACGGTTTCCACAATATTCTATGTAATCGCCCTCAAAAAAATCGATAGGTGGTGTAAGTGATGCGTGGTTTTGTTATTACAGTTTTGGCACTTCTGACCGGACTGTTCTGCAGCAGTGTTCTGTTCCTTCCGGTTATCGGTGACCCGGACAGCGCTCCGAACCAGCATATCTCTCCCGTCTATATCTCGCAGAGTGAACTGGATACGGGCTCTCCGAACATTGTTACGGGTACGCTCGCAGACTACAGAGGTTTTGATACCATGTGGGAGACAACGGTTATGTACCTTTCGGGTCTCACTGCAGTGCTTATCCTGAGCAAATCAACAATGGGACGGCGTCCCGAGAAGGAGGATGATTACGAATGATGAAAGATCCGTTCGGTGGTATGCTGCTGAACATCGCGTTCCGTCTTCTCGTTCCTTTTTCACTTGTCTATGCCGTATATGTCCTTATACTGGGTGAATCTTCACCGGGCGGCGGATTTCAGGCCGGCGTTGTAATGGGCTTCGGTATTATTCTGGCAAGATTGATTCTTGGTGAGGATGCTAAGATTTTCAATGTCCGAATCGAGACCTCGCTTGTACTTGCAGGCTGCGGCACGTTTATTTATGCTTTGGCAGGCTGGCTGACCTTAGTAGGCGGCGGTAAATTTCTCGACTACAGCTTCCTTCCTGTTTCTATGGAAGCAACGCATGAGCTTCATGCGCTCGGTATTCTCATGATTGAAACGGGCGTTACAATATGCGTCATGATGACGATACTCAACATCATGGATGCTGTGGTGAGGAGGAGTGAAGACTGATGGATGCATTAAATGAGTTCCTGGCAAGGCGCGGCATCTACACACTGGTCATGATTCTCTTTTTCCTTGGTGTGTACGGCATGGTTCTTGCAAAGAACTATCTGAAAAAACTCATGGCTATGAATGTCATGCAGGTTGCCGTCATTTTCTTTTATCTGTGCTTTGCACAGAAAGAGGGCGCGATGATTCCTATCCTCGTCCCCGGAAATGTCGATCCTGCAAGCTATATCAATCCTATCCCGCATGCGCTGATGCTGACGGCTATCGTTGTCAGTATGGGTACCACAGGCGTTGCGATTGCGCTTCTGATGCGAATCAAGGAGTTTTACGGGTCCGTCGAAGAGCGTGAGGTCTTAAGGAGGGCGAGTAAATGAGTCTGGCGCTGCATAGTCCGGTATTCATCGTACTCCTTCCGCTTACCGCTTCGCTTCTCTGCTTAGCGTTCAGCCGGATTCACCGCAAGCTTGGTTCGTGGCTTGTTCAGCTGGCTATTTTCGGTTCGCTCCTGTGCTCGCTCGACACGATGCGTCAGGTTCTTGCGGAGGGTACGAAATCCGTCCATTACTGGATGGGAAACTGGGCACCGCCTATTGGCATTGAGTTTGTTGTTGACCCGCTCAATACGGCAGTGCTTTGCATGATTACGTTCCTGGCTTTTGTTATCAGCTTTTACAGCAAGCCGTTCCTTGAAAACGAGGACTGGCTCCACTACGGCGGATATTATACGCTGTACGGGCTTTTGACTGTCGGCCTTTGCGGTATGACGGTCACAGGCGACGTATTCAACATGTACGTTTATCTGGAGATAATGTCTCTTTCCGGCTACGGGCTTATTGCTCTCGGAGGGCATAAGTCGATGCTGGCGGCGTTCCGCTACCTGCTTGTCGGTACGATTGGCGCGTCTCTTTATCTTATTGGAGTCGGTTATCTCTATGCTATGACCGGTTCGTTGAACATGGCAGACATCAGCGTACGTATTCAGCCATTTGTTCACACTCCGCTTTTTGCGTTCGTTGTTGCGTGCTTCCTGATTGCTTTTGGAATCAAGATGGCACTTTTCCCGCTGCACGGCTGGCAGCCGGATTCCTATACATACTCCCATCCCGGAGCTGCAGGCTTCATTTCGGGATGTATGAGTAAGGTGCCGGCGTATGCAATGCTTCGGTATTTCTTCTATGTTTTCGGCATTCATAACACAGTAATGGAAGCCCTTATGAATGTTCTCGGAATCATGGGTATATGCGGTATTCTTATCGGTTCGGTAATGGCTCTCGCACAGTATGATTTCCGCCGTATGCTCGCGTATTCGTCTGTTGCGCAGCTCGGATATATTGCCGTAGGTATGGCGATGGGCAACATTTATGGCTTCATCGGTGCGGTGCTTCACCTTATCAACCACGCATTTATGAAATCAAGTCTTTTCCTTGTCGTTGGCGGTATCGCATATCGATTCGGCGAGGTAAATCTTTACCGTCTCGGCGGTCTCAACAAGAAGATGCCTGTATCAAGCATCGCAACGGTTCTCGCGGTGCTTTCCATGATTGGTATTCCACCGACATGCGGCTTCTTCAGTAAATGGTATTTGATGCTTGGTGCCTTCGAGGGACAGCAGTACATTTTTATCGCTGTTCTCGTTGTCAGCTCGCTTTTGAATGCAGTTTATTACGTTCGTATTGTTGAGCAGATGTTTGTACAGCGTGAAGCTTCCCTGACGGAGATACACGACCCTGTGACAAAGCTCGGCATGCCGCTGAGCATGGTTATCCCAATCGGTGTTACAGGTCTTGCGATTCTCCTGCTCGGTATCTACAGCAGCTCGCTTGTTACGAATATCGTTGAAGTCGGATTACCGGAGGTGCTCTTGAAATGACAGAAATAGATCCGCGCCCCTTTTTGGCGATAGGCACAGCATTTCTGGCGGCCCTTCTGGTTTCGGTCAGCCACAAATATCCGAATGTCCGTGAAATGTGGAGTACAATCGCTTCACTCATAATGTTCGGCCTTGTCATAAGCATGGCAGGGGGAGTATTGAACGGAGTGACGTACGAATATACTCTCTTCTATCTGACGGATACCATCGGACTTACGATGCGTGTAGACCCTGCGGGAATGATATTTGCAGCCCTTGCGGCGCTGCTGTGGATTCCTATCAACTTCTACAGTATCGGCTATATGCGAAACAACCATGAAGCTATGCAGACCGGTTATTTCGCAGCGTTTGCCCTTTGCATGGGTTCTACCATGGGCATCGCGATGGCGTCAAACCTTCTGACGTTCTTTATCTTCTATGAGATACTGACGATTTCAAGCTATCCGCTGGTACTTCATGAACGCGACCAGGAGGCTCTGCTCGCTTCGAGAAAGTATCTGGCATATACGTTGGTTTCCGGTCAGCTTTTCCTTGCCGGAACAGTCGGTGTCTACTGTATATCCGGAACGATGGATTTCCGTGCAGGCGGATTCCTTTCCCTCGACATGGCATCGCCGTGGGTACTGCAGCTTCTGTTTGTTCTTATGATTATGGCAGGCTCCGTTAAGGCTGCCGTTATGCCGCTTCATGGATGGCTTCCGGCCGCAATGGTTGCGCCGACTCCTGTCAGCGCGCTGCTGCATGCCGTTGCAGTCGTTAAGACGGGTGCATTTGCCGTACTTCGTATTCTCGGTTTCGTCTTCGGGCCGAAGCTTCTTTCACAGCTCGGAATCGCCGATGTGCTGGCATGGGCTGCTGTCATTACCATAATAGCAAGCTCATTTATCGCGCTGCGTCAGGATAACCTGAAACGCCGACTTGCATTCTCGACAATCGGACAGCTCAGTTATATCGTGCTTGGCGGCGCGCTTTTGACACCGCTGGCATTCAAGGGAGCATATCTCCACCTTGTAGCGCATGCGGTAATGAAGATTACGCTATTTATGTGCGCAGGCTGCATCATAGTTCGTACGCACCTGCATAACATAAGCGAAATGAACGGAATAGGCCACAAGATGCCGCTTACCATGGGCGCGTTTGCCGTCGCCTCTCTCGGTATCGCGGGTACTCCGTTTATTATCGGTTTCATCAGTAAATGGAACCTCGCAATGGGTGCCATTCAGGCAGGAAAACCGCTTTTCGTGGCAGCATGGGTAGCTTCGGCACTTTTGGCTATGGCTTACCTTATGCCGGTTGTACGAATGGCGTTCTTCCGTCCTGAGCCGGTTAATGACCCGCGCCGTTACGGGCTTATAAGCTACTGTATGCTTATTCCTATTTGCTTCACGGCGATTCTGGCGGTTCTGCTCGGAATAAATCCGGAGCTTTTCCCACCGGACTTTTACAAGCTGGCAGATATGGCTTCCTCTGCGATAACAGCCGGATGGGGAGGTGGATGGAGTGATTGATTTAATCAATGATTCCAAAAAACGGAACAAAGTAATATTATTGTTCCTGCTGCTCGGTCTTGCGGTTTTCGGATTTGCTTATTCCTGCGGTGTATACGAAAGCACCGCGGAAAATATTCTCGAACGTCCCGGCGTTATGGTAGGCTTCTCCTTCGTTGGGTGCTGGGTGCTCATAATCCTGGCAAAGCTCATAATGACACCTCTGCTACAGAGGGATGAGGATTATTACGGGGAAGGGGGCGATGATACCGATGCTTGAGAATGTACATCCCGGTCTGATATTTATTCTGGTCGGTTTCTTTGCTTCTCTGTGCGGTGACAAAGCCCGCAAAATGATTCTTGCCTGCTGTCCGCTGCTTGCAGTCGGAAGCATGCTGAACATCGCTCTTGGGACGGACCTTTCGTATACGTTCCTTTCGGACTATACGGTTCATTATCTCTATGCTGATAAGCTCAGCTGGATTTTCGGAGCCATATTCTGTATTCTCGGCGCCGTTGGCGCAGTCTACAGCTGCCACAACAAGAGTGCTCTCGAAGCCCTTTGTTCGATGACCTATGTAGGTTCGTCAGTGGGTGTTGTGCTCGCTCACGACTGGATTACCTTCCTGTTCTTCTGGGAACTGGAGGCGGTGTCTTCCGTATTCCTTATCTGGAATGACCCGAGACCGACAAGCCGTGCAGCAGGTATGCGCTACATTCTTGTGCATACGCTCTCAGGCAACTGCGTACTCTTTGGCGTAATCATGAAGCTGGTACAGGGCGATTTGATGGTTCACAACCTTGTGGCAGGACCTCATGACGCGGCTTTCTGGACTATACTCATCGGATTCTGCATCAATGCAGCGGTCGTACCGCTTCATTCGTGGCTTACAGACGGATATCCGGCTGCAACCCTCACAGGAAGCGTGTTTATGAGCAGCTGCACCACAAAGGTTGCAGTATATGCGCTGCTCCGCGTTTTCGGCGGAACAGAGCTTCTTATCGGGTTCGGTGTTCTCATGGCACTTTACGGTGCAAGCTTCGCGGTCATGGAAAACGACATGATAAAGCTCTTGAGCTATCATATCGTGAGCCAGGTCGGCTACATGGTCGCCGGTGTAGGTATCGGAACAATGATGAGCATGAACGGTGCTACTGCCCATGCTTTCAGCCATATTCTTTATAAATCCCTGCTGTTCATGTGCTGCAACGCGCTGATATATGCAACGGGAGTAAGAAAGATAAACGAGCTGGGAGGCATGGCGAAACGCTATCGGCTTGTGTTTATATGCTTTGCCATAGGCGCGTTCTCCATCTCAGGCGTTCCGCTCTTTAACGGATTTGTCAGCAAGATGATTACCATAACGGCAGCAGAAGAAGCACACATGGGAATTGTTGCACTGCTTCTTGAGCTTGCCAGCATTGGTACGCTCCTGTCTATCTGCTTCAAGATGCTTTACTTCATCTTCCTGCGGCCGGACAAGGGTATGGCACCTGAGAAGCGTCCTATCGAGAGCAACATGAGCCTGGCAATGGTACTCGGTGCAGCACTCTGCACCATAATCGGTCTTTTCCCTGAGATAACGCTTTATCAGTTCCTGCCGTTCGGCCCTGTGGGATATGTACCGTACACAATCGGGCATGTCTCCAATCAGGTAATCATGTGCTGCATAGCAGTCATTCCTTTCCTGATGTTCCTGCCGAGAATGGAGCCTCATACGGCTCTATCTCTTGATACGGACTGGGTATACCGCCGTCCGCTCAAGGCTGTGTTTGACGGCATAGCATGCCTCTGCATAGGTCTTTGCCGCGGTCTCGGTCATGCGTGGGGAGTAGGCGTACGTCAGTCCATGTTCCTCATGGGCAACCCAATGCAGTTTCTTGATGCTAAACCTTTCTACGCGAAAAAGCATTACAGCCCTGATAACTACAGGACAAGCATTGCAGACACTATCATGATTATATTGACGGTGCTCTTTATATGCATCTTCTACTTCAGGACAAGCTTGTGATTTGATACAACTAAAGCCTCGCAGAAATGCGAGGCTTTCTGTTTTTCATGATAAATACATGTAATTTGGGTAACATGTGCAGCTATAGCCTCAAAAAGGAGATAAGTATGCAGATAAAGCTTTCGGATCATTTTACATATAAAAAACTGCTGCGGTTTACAATGCCGTCCGTTATGATGATGATATTCACATCGATATACGGCGTTGTGGACGGATTTTTCATATCTAATTATGTCGGTGCGATTCCTTTCGCGGCGGTAAATCTCATTATGCCTTTTTTGATGCTGTTGGCAACTGTGGGATTCATGTTTGGAACGGGAGGCAGCGCCCTCGTCGCGATGCTTTTGGGCAGGGGTGAAAAAGAACGCGCAAACGGGATTTTTTCATTTCTCGTTTACGTTCTTGCTGCTGTCGGCATTGTTTTCACGGTACTGGGTTTTGTATTTCTCCCGGAGGTGTCCCAAATGCTCGGGGCATCTGAGGAAATGCTGCCGTACTGTGTAATGTATGGGCGTATAGTGCTGTTTTCTCTTACGCTGTTTATGCTGCAGATTTCATTCCAGGATTATCTTGTCGTCGCGGAACGTCCGAAGCTTGGATTTTATACGACACTTGCCGCGGGCTGTACAAATATGCTTCTTGACGCAATCCTTGTCGGATATCTTTCTATGGGTGTGACCGGAGCAGCGCTTGCTACCTGCATAAGCGAGACAGTTGGAGGACTTATTCCGCTGGTCTATTTTGTTATGCCAAACGGGGGAACGCTTCGTCTGGGCAAAACTTATGCCGCTTTTAAGCCATTGCTGAAAGCAGCATCCAACGGAATAAGCGAATTCGTATCCAGCGTATCCATGTCCTTTGTCAGCATTCTGTACAACTTCCAGCTCATTGCGATTGCGGGAGAAAACGGTGTGGCGGCATATGGCATCATAATGTACGTGGATTTCCTGTTCATGGCACTCTTTATAGGATATTCTATGGGAATCTCCCCTGTCATAAGCTATCACTACGGAGCGCAGAATCACATGGAGGTGCGCAGTGTCCTGCGAAAGAGCCTCTTTGTCATTGGGGCATCCGGGGTAGTCATTACCGTTCTGGCTGAGACTTTGGCGTATCCTATGGCAATGATTTTTGTCAGCTATGATACAGAGCTTCTGGAACTCACTGCCCATGGATTTCGCCTGTATTCCTTCGCGTTCCTTCTCTGCGGGTTTAATATCTTCGGCTCGGCCTTTTTCACAGCACTCAATAACGGAATGACATCCGCTGTAGTGGCATGCGGCCGCACGCTTTTGTGCGAATCGTCTGCGGTTCTGCTTCTGCCGATGCTGCTTGGCTCGGA
>NZ_CDXDFU010000065.1:0-7079 GCF_978017985.1 Schwartzia sp. (in: firmicutes)
CCGAAAAGGTTATGGATCCGTCTGTAGAACAGATTATGGGTTGGAAACCTGACATTATCATTGCCAATACATGGACGAACATGGAAAAGGTTACGGCGCTTCGTGAGCTTGGATTTCCTGTTGTAGTGGTCGGTCCCGGGAACTCCTACGCGGATATTCAGGGGGATATTCGTCTTATTGCACAGAGCATTTCCGAGAAAGAGAAGGGACAGCAGATTATCGCGAAGATGGATGAGATACGCGATGATATCGTGAAAAAGGTGGAAAAGATTCCTACTGAAAAACGAAAGTCCGTAACGCTTCTTTCAGTCATGCGGCAGTATGGCGGAGCAGGGAGTGCCTTTGATGATATGTGCCGTCTTACAGGCGTGCGCAATGCCATCGCCGAGGTGGGAGTGAAGAACGGACAGGTTCTTACAAAGGAGCTTCTCGTCAAATCCAATCCTGATTATATTCTTCTGCCAAGCTACGATGATAAGGGAACCTTTGACATTGACGCATTTATCGCATCTTATTTAGAGGATCCATCTCTGTCATCCATGCGCGCGATACAGAACCGTGCACTGATATTCCCAAGGGAAAGCTATATTTATAATTCTTCACAGGATTTTGTTTTTGGTATGCAGGAGCTTGCTTATGTGGTCTATGGCGACGAGTTCGCGCAGGAACCGAACCGCCATATATCCTTCTCGGGAGAAGAATAAGAAATCATTGATGTGGTTTTTTCAAGTTTAATAAATGCAGAAACGCAAACGGCGTCCGTTTTCGGACGCCGTTTTTATATGCTTATTATTCGAGAGAACGCACAGGAAGCGCGAACTCTGTGATATACCGTGTTTCGCTTGAGGTCTGCCAGTAGTCCTTTATGGACTGTACGATGATGTCTCCCGTGACCTCCAGATGATTGCGTGAAAGGTACTCATTGAGCTTTTCGTAGATATCCTTATAATTGCGTGTGTAGGTACCGGAGAAGAATATGCGTACATACAGACCTGCTGGAATCTGCAGTGTTGGAAGTTCTTCCTTCGGAGTAGTGACTTTAACGAAATATCTCCATGTTCTGTGCTGATTTTCGCCAAAGAAATCGCTTTGGCGGATTATCCATCCGGGAGGAGTGTTTCGAAAATCATCCTTTCCGAAGATAGATATGACATGGTCTGAAAAGAGCTGCATGCGGGCGGAGGAATCAGCATCCGGCGGAACAGGATCGCTGGCGAAAATATCCTGCGCAGGAAGCCATGTTGTCTGAAAGACGCCGAGCGGAAGTCCGACCTGCTGCTTGAGCTGACGAAGTAAATATTCCATGGCTGTCTGCTTTTCGCGGATAGCGGCGATAATCCGGTCATCTTCTGCCTTCTGACGCTCTAAAAGACGTGTCAGCGCGGCAGGGCTGCGGTTCTCCAAAAATGAGCGGATTTCCTTTATAGGGACGTCAAGCTTTCTGAGGTTTAAAATTATTTCAAGCTCGTGAAACTGGTCCACGGCATAGTAGCGGTAGCCGTTTTTTTCGACAAATGACGGAACAAGCAGGCCTGCGTTAGAATAGTATATTAATGTCTGTTTGGGAATGTGGTAAAGGTTCGCAAGCTCACCTATGGTGAAACAGGCCTGTTTTTTCTTTTCCTCCAAGGGAAAACACCTCCGGGTGAATTTTTACAATATCTATTATAACGCAAAAAGTTAGAAAATCCTTCCTTAATAATGCAAAATGTGCGAAAATAAAGGAATGTAGATAAAAAGTTTTTATCCTGGAAGGAAAGGCGTATAGATTTGTTTAAGTCAATATTGCATCACCCGGCAGCATCGGGAGATGACTGCGGCAAACTCTGCTGCACAAAAATAGAAAATTTTGGAGTGAGCTTTGGAGAAATGAAGCTCTTTTCAGATGTGAATATGCACGTCCACTGTGGGCAGCTGACTGCTATAATAGGCCCGAATGGAGCAGGAAAATCTACTCTTTTGAATGCTATTCTCGGAGAAGTCCCTCATACGGGGAATCTGCATTACGTAGATGCAAAGGGAAAGCATACAGGGCATCCTGTTATAGGATATGTGCCTCAGCATCTGCGTTTTGATGTAAGTGCGCCCACCAGTGTTATGGATATTTTTATGGCATGTCTTTCGAAGCGCCCTGTGTGGCTTTGCTCATCAGAAAAATTCAGGACGCGTGTAACCGAGGATCTTGCCCGTGTCCAGGCGGAGCAGCTTATTGACCGCCGGCTCGGAGCACTTTCGGGAGGAGAACTTCAGAGAGTTCTTCTTGCGTTGGCTCTCGACCCTATGCCTGACCTTTTGCTTCTTGATGAGCCTGTATCGGGAGTGGATTATAACGGACATGTACGTTTCTATGAGATTTTGGATGAGCTCAGAGAAAAAGAGGATATGGCGATAATCCTTATATCCCACGATCTGCGTTTAATGGCAAAGCATGCCGATCAGGTTGTACTTATGGACCACGGAATAGTGACAAGCGGAACGCCTGAAGAGGTTTTTGGTAATCCGCGTACTCAGGAAATACTTGGACTTGTGCCGGGGCTTACCTATGAAAAGGAGGCCCGGTAATGGAACTGGTATATAGTGTTTTGGGGGTTCTTTTCCCCTTTGAGTGGATGGATCACATCTTCATGAAGAATGCGTTCCTTGCTGTTCTGCTTGTGACTCCGTTGTTTGGGCTCCTGTCCACGATGGTCGTGTCGAACCGAATGGCATTTTTCTCCGATTCTCTGGGGCACGGAGCGTTTACGGGAATAGCACTGGGAGCGCTTTTGGGGGCAGTTTCGCCTCTGGCATCGTTAATCGTCTTTTCGCTTGTTTTTGCCTTGCTTATAACATATATTAAGAATCACAGCAGGACATCTGCCGATACGATTATAGGAGTTTTCTCGGCTACAGCGGTAGCCCTTGGTCTGATGCTTATGTCGCGAGGCGGTGGCTTTAACAAGTTTTCATCATATCTCATAGGAGATATTTTGAGTGTTGTGCCCGAGGATTTATCCTCTCTGGCGATTGTATTTATTCTTGTTACGATTGCATGGGCCTTTCTTTTTAACCGGCTGCTGGTGCTTTCGGTCAATGCGCCGTTTGCGAGAAGTCGCGGAATCATGGCTTTTTTTACGGAAAGCCTTTTTGCGTCGCTGCTTGCTGTTGTCGTGGCCATAAGCATACAGTGGGTGGGCATTCTGATAATCAATTCACTATTAGTACTCCCTGCGGCTGCGGCAAGAAATATTGCCGCCAATGTAAAACAGTATCATGCCGTTTCGGTAGGGACAGCGATGTTCTCTGGTATTACGGGACTGATTCTGGCTTACTACTTTAATATGGCTGCCGGGGCATCTATCGTAGTTGTTGCTTCCACAGTATTTTTCATTACATGGATGCTGCGGGGGAAATTCCTCAAATAAGATAAAAAGGAGATTCTTCATGAAAATAGAGAGAGTTGAAAAAGGTGTATGTTCCTTATGCGGAGGCGCAGATGATGTCCTTTGCATAGATTGGGGCGAGGCGGAGCTTTCACCTGTGCTTCTTTGCGCAGGCTGCCGCGATGAGCTTAAAGAAAATATCCGTGATGCAGAAAAGTGTACAGAAGACGCATCAGCTTCCAATCTTCCTCCTCTTACGGAGAAAATCGCTGCAGAAGCCGCGCAGATGACTGAGGAAGACTTTGACGAAAAGTATCTGCAGGATACTGTCGACAGAGTTGTATTTGAGTTCATCAGGGGATATGGAAGGATGGAGGTAGACGGTCCGTCCATGAGCATGATGGTTTTAATGTTGGAGAATGTATCCGAAGAGGAAATCCTGGAACACATTCAAAGTCTTGCGGAACGTGGCATTCTTTACCCTGTTGCGGGCAAGAAAGGCTGGTATGGTGCAGATTATCCTTTCTTAGACGATAATTAAAATATTAGAAAACTAATTTTAAATTAACAAAAACAACAAATTATTTTAAATTTTCTTTCGTATCATAATGGTACGGAAGGAGAAATATTAGAAAAATGGTTTTCGAAGATTAGTTTGATGATGAAACAGTCTTTGAATGTCATATAAATAATGGGGAATTGTTTCATGGACATTAAAATGAAACTCCTCGTGTTCGCTGTAGATTTAATCTGTCCACTGATACTGGGTTATGCATGTAAGTATCAGAAGCGTCTTGGGGATACGTTCTTTAATAAAATGATATTGAATAATATTCTTGTGGTCTGCCCTATAGTTTCGTTTCTGAGCTTTTGGGTTATGCCGATTACACGGGAATTTTTATGGCTGCCTCTTATCAGCATAGCGCTTGGTCTTATACCGGGGGCGATGGCTTACTGGCTGGCAGGCTATAAATACAAGGATTTCAGGGAGCAGGGCGCGTACGTCATGGCGGCGAGTCTTTCAAATCTCGGAACGATTGGCGGTATATGCGTGTTCCTTATTTACGGGGAGTCCGGGTATGCTTATCAGCAGATTGCGACACTGTTTCAGTATGTGCTGATGTTCATGTTCTGCTATCCGCTGGCCAGAGTGTACGAAACAAAGGCACAGGGAAGAAGCGGACAGAAGGTATCTATTCTTTCCATGTTGTTCTCCAAAAAACAGCTTGCGGTGCTTGGAATTCTTTTGGGCGGTGTTCTGCAGTATGCCGGGGTACCGCGTCCGGAGGCATTCAATGGGGTGACACAGATATTTATTCATCTCGGAGCATGGACAGGACTGATTCCTGTCGGATACTCCGTTGAGTTTTCAAAGATTAAAAAATATTGGACATCGCTCTTTGACTTGTCCTTTATTAAATTTATTGCGGCACCGGCCGTTGTCTATGGTCTTTCACATCTTGTTATCAAGACTCCGGACATGCTCGGCTCGCTGCTGATATTGTCCGCTACTCCGACAGCTGTTAACGCAGTTGTGACAGCGAGACTTTACAATCTTTCGATAGATTTGTCTGTTGCGGCCTTTATCGTGACGACTATCTTATTTTTATTCATTGTTTATCCGGCTTTGTTTTTTGTTTTGGCAGGGTAATTCCCTGATTCTCATGAGAGGACTGAGACCTATGAAGAAAACAGGACGTTTTAAGAAAGGAGCGGCTCTGGCGGCAGCGATGCTGTTCTACGGGGCAGCGACAGCCAGTGCGGCGGATCTCACGATTCAGCAGGCGGTAGATATGGCGCTTGAGCAGAATATTTCGCTCAAGATTACGGAAAAAGGAGAAGATACGGCTAAGGCGAATCTGAAGTCCGCAAGAGGCACTAACAGCTTCTCGGTTTCAGCAGGAGCAAGTCTTACCGATACAAAGACAAATGATGTTGAAGCAATCCGAAACGGTTCGACATCTCTGAGTGTTTCTTTGCCGCTGTATTCCGGCGGAAAGAATCAGGCGGGTATCAAGAGCGCGGAAATCGGTATGGATGCCGCACGTCTTCAGACACTGCGTGAGCGTGAAAATCTCCGTCTTAAGGTCATAAAGGCTTATTACGATGTGCTGGAATCAAAACGTGTAGTTGAGATAGACCAGGAATCTGTAGACAGATATGAAGCACATCTGACAAACATGGAGCAGCTCTATTCCGCAGGAAGCAAAGCACGCCTTGATGTTCTCCGTTCTTCGGTTGAGCTGACGAATGCGCGCCAGACTCTTATCAAGGCAAAAAACTCATACGAGGTAAATGTTGTTACTCTGAAGAATCTTCTTCGTATGGATCAGAGCGAGCCATTGAATCTGACTGAGGATTTCAGATTCATGCCGTTCTTCCCGAAAATGGATGCATGCGTAAGCTATGCATACGCAAACAGAAAAGATTTAATCGTCGACACCTACAAGCTGAAACAGCAGGAGCTTGCAGTTACTATGGCAAAGGCAGGATATCTCCCGACTCTTACGCTTAATGCCGGTGTCAGCGGAGACCACCGCTTTACTCAGGGCCATGGCAACGACCATTCCCGCACTATCGGCCTCAGAGCGAACTGGAATATATTTGACAGCGGTGTTACTGAGGCTGCCGTCGATAAAGCAAAGACGAATTATGAGATAGCGGAGCTGCAGGTAAAGAAGGATAAAGAGGATATTGACCTCAACGTCCGTCAGCAGTACTACAATATGCGCGAGGCACAGCGCCGCCTCATTGCTACGCAGTCCGCGGTAAAGGAAGCAGAAGAGGATTACTACATCACAAACGAGAAATACCGTGCAGGTCAGGGAATTATGCTGGATATTCTCGACGCGCAGGTAGCACTCTCTACGGCACAGCTTAACTACATCAGTGCCGAATATGATTATGCACGCTATAAGGCTGCTGTTGAAAACGCGGTTGGTCTTGATATAGGCCAGTCCCCTGATGATATTGACCCGAATGCTGTTATTGAGGCAAAGAAACGCTTCGGAGACAGACCTGTTCCGACTGATGCTCCGGTATCCCGCGATTACCGCCATGCACGCTCAGTTGTAGATGATGAACGTGTTCCGGAGGAAATCGAGGCTGCTGCGGCTGCGGCAAAAGCTGCTAACAGACATGACAGAGAGGTGAGATAAATGGAAATCAACGGCAAGGTAAAAGCAGGTGTAATAGCTCTTGTTATTGCGGCGGGTGCCTTTGGAGGTTGGCAGTATTACCGCTCCGGGCAAAAGGCGGAAAAAGCAGCACAGGTACAGACCGTTGAAGTAAAAAAGCAGGATCTCAAATCTACTGTTTCAGCAACGGGAACGCTCCGTCCTCTGAACTCTGTAGAAGTCAGCTCAAAAATTACGGCACGTATTAAAACGGTGCTTGTAAAAGAAAATGATAAAGTAAAAGCGGGGCAGACGGTCGCTACCCTTGACGGCAAGGATTTTGAGGCAAAGCGCGAGCAGGCCCAGTACAAGGTTGTCAATGCAAAAGCAAAATATGACCGTATGACGCATCTCTATAATATCGGAGCCAGCACTCAGGAGGACTATGAGGACGCGGTATATCAGTACGATACGGCTCTCAGTAATCTTGAGGTAACGGAGTCCGATTTGGCGGAAACTGTCATCACAGCGCCTATGGACGGAGTTGTTGTCGGTGAACCTCTGACACCGGGTACCATGGCGGTACAGGGCAATTCAAACC
>NZ_CDXDFU010000066.1:0-2258 GCF_978017985.1 Schwartzia sp. (in: firmicutes)
CTTTGCATCCGTAGCGATGCGGACCTCAGCGAGGACACTGCCTGTGGTAGCCGGTCCAACGAGGACGCTTACTTTATCATCGGAAATCAGCTTCGTAGCAGCATTTGCAGCCTCAGAAGCCTCGGATTTGGAATCTGCTTTAACGAGCGTGATTTTCTTGCCATTGATACCGCCCGCAGCATTTACCTCGTCGATAGCGAGCTGCAGGCCCTCAAACGTAGCATTGCCGTAGTTAGCGACGTTGCCCGTAATCTCGAAGTTAGCACCAACCTTGATCTCATCGCTCTTAGCTTTGTCTCCGCCGCCGCAGCCTGCGAGGACGCCGCCGAGTAACATGGTACCAAGAAGCATCCCGGCAACGCGCCGGCCTCTTTTCCCAAATAACATATAAATCCCTCCTTAAAATATAGAAGAACCATACGCTTTGCCTTCCCCGTACAGCCTATGGTTCAACTGATGAACCTTATTATATGTTACATGTTTACAATAGTCAATGCCTTTTTGTAAATTATTTCAACTTTATTTGCATTTTTGTACTTTATAGGCGGACAATATAAGAAAAGCTGCCCGACGAGGCTGTACCCCATCGGACAGCCTTCCTGCTGTCAACCAATCTTACTGATAGTATATGACGCTCGCTCCAAAGAGTCAACCGTCCATTTAGCGGATATTTTCTTCGGCAAAACTTGAACAATATCGTATAATATGAATAGAATTTTTCCTATCTTCTATTGAAGCATTTGAAAGGAGCATGCTTATGCATTCTTCCGTTTCCTCTGATATCAAAAGCTTTGACGCGGTTTCCTATGCCGGAAAAAATATCCCGGTGCTCTTCGACGCAGATGTGTGCGTAACAGGAGGAGGCCCGTCGGGCATGGCTGCGGCTGTGCAGTCGGCAGAGCACGGCGCGCGCACAGTTCTCATAGAGCGCGGCATAGCCCTGGGCGGTCTGCAGACTTTGGGAAATGTCATTCCCTGCATGACCAGCTTTGCGCCTGACAGCGATACGCCCTTCGTAAAGACACTGAAGGAACGCCTTTCAGAGGAAGGGATTGAGTTCGACGACCGCACGGAGGGCAGCGAGGTCTCCATATGGACGAACCCTGAGATAATCAGCCGTATATATGATGACATGTGCGAAAAATCAGGTGTCGAGGTTCTCTATAACGCGGTATTTGTTGATACTGTTATGGAAGGAAAATCTATCTCCGCCGTCATCGTGCAGACAATTGCAGGCCTTCGCGCCATAAAGAGCCGCGTGTTCATAGACGGCACAGGCGACGCGGTACTGGCACGCTCCGCAGGAGTCCCCTGCGAATGCGGCTATGAAAAGACGGGAAGGAATCAGCCCATGAGCTTCCGCTTTGAAATAGGCGGCATAGATATGGAGCGTCTTTACGATTACATCACCAATGAGCTTAAAGACCCCTGGTGCAAATCGCCGCTGCCGCATTTTACCATGGCAGAGGCGCGGCACCGCGCCGTGAAATATGTGCTTGAGGATTTCATGGCAAAAGGGATAGAAACAGGCGAGCTCACAGAAGCGGACGCGGAATACATGCAGGGCTTTGCCATAGTCGGAAAGCCCGGAACCATGTCCATGAACTGCCCGGAGCTTCCTGCCGAATACAGCGCGTCAGACCCCGTCTCCTACAGCAGAGGAGTACGCGAAGGACGGCGAATGATTCACCGCATCACGCAGTATTTCATAAACCACATGCCCGGCTTTGAAAACGCGTATATCGCAAAAGAGGCCTCCATGCTGGGAGCGCGCGAGTCATGGCGAATACGCGGAAAAGTGTATCTCACCGAGGACGACTATCACAATGAATCGCGTTTCCCTGACGCGGTTGCGCGCACGGCGTGGTTCATCGACGCTCACGGAGAAAAAATATCCGAAAAACTGCCCAAGGGAGCGTACTATGAAATCCCCTTCCGCGCTATGGTTGCGGACGAAGCTGAAAATCTCATCGTCAGCGGACGGTGTATCAGCGCCAGCTTTATCCTGCAGGCATCGATGCGCATCCAGGTCACATGCATGAGCATCGGCGAGGCCGCAGGAATAGCAGCCGCATGGTCGGTGTGTAATGACATCCCCGCCAATGAAGTCGATTGGAGCAAAATTCCCGCTGATGTGAGAAGTTATGTGAGTGAATAATGCCGCACAAAAAGAAGCTGTGAAAAAGCAACAAGAATGCAAGAAATGCTTTTTCACAGCCCTTTTTTATTCTTATTCAGATTTTCCCTCTGCAAAGATA
>NZ_CDXDFU010000067.1:0-3814 GCF_978017985.1 Schwartzia sp. (in: firmicutes)
ATGTAGGACGCAATAACTGGGGCGCCTTCGCTAACTGGGAGCAGCGCTTTGATGATAAGAACAGCTTCACTTTCGGCGCGCGTGAAACATGGACTACTTCGGCAGAAAAAGGGCAGAACTATAACAATTTCAGCATGGCAGGGCAGTATCTGCATAAGTTCGACAACGACAACAGCATGTATGTAAATGTCTCACAATCCTTTATTATGCCTACTTTAGCAGCGATGTATAAGGCAGATGACTATCAGTACAGGGCAAATCCGGATTTGAAGCCGCAAAAAGGTATTAATTATGAGTTAGGCTGGAAGCGTGTATCTGGTGGTCACTTGTGGAAAACGGCGCTTTTCCATCAGAACGTTAAAGATAAAATTACTGCATCATTCGAAAAGACGACGGGCATATGGAACTATACTAATGCCGACTTCAAGAACACAGGCATTGAGGTTTCCTGCGACATTGATGCAAAGAACGGGTTCTCCTACAACTATGGCTTTACATGGCAGAATCCTGAGGAGAAACAGAGTGGAGCAAAAGCAAAGAAGAAATACTGGGATCGTAAGTACGGAAAATTCCAGCTTGAGGGCGGTGTGCGCTATAAGAAGGATAAATGGAGTGCTGCTATTACGGCAACGTATCTCGCTGACCGTGTGCAGACAAGCAGCACTGAGCACTCCTTCCGTACGAAGCCGTATCTTCTGACTTCCCTTACGGTGGGCTATGCTCCGACGGAGCTTACGGAGATCAATCTCTCCATTGATAACGTTCTTGACCGCCACGATGTGCTTACACACTCCAGCGCTGCCTACTACGGCCCCGGTATCAACTATATGCTGAGCATAACTCAGAAATTCTGAGGAATCATTGGGGCATAATTTGACTTAATTAGTGGTTCCTAATCAAAAAATAATAAACTTTTCCAAGCAAAATAATGTGAATATGTGTTTACATACCCGAGTCGATACTGGCTCGGGTATGTTTTTTGCATAAAAGTATATAGGAACTATATACTTTTATGCGGCAATTATTTAATGGAATGTTAGAGTTAGCGTAGACATTCATTAAAAGGAAGGATTTAATATGTGCGCGTGGAATAATAGAATATAGATTATTTTATGGAAAAACTAAATCGGATACGGAGGGGAAAATATGGATAACAAAGCACTTTACAAACTGAGCTACGGTGTATTTATGCTTGCATCAAGGGACGGAGATGTGAAAAACGGCTGCATTACAAATACCTGCATGCAGGTGGCATCTAATCCGGCGCGTATCGCCATCTCCTCCATTACAACGAATTATACATGTGAGCTCATCAAAAAAAGCGGACTCTTTACGCTTTCAATGCTGGATAACAGTGTGAAATTTGATACCATCAAAAATTTCGGCTTTCAGTCGGGACGTGATATAGATAAATTCAAATATCTCTCTGTCCCGGTTGATGCGAACGGTATTCCCTATCTGGACAAAGAGGTGTGCGCGGTATTAAGCGGAAAGGTAGTATACGGTAAGGACCTTGGCAGTCACATGCTTTTTGTGGCTGAGGTGACGGACGCGAAGATACTGAGTCAGAATCCGCCGCTGACATATGCGGACTATCAGGCACACGTGAAACCAAAACCGGAAGCGAAAAAGGATGACCGGAAAATCATCGCGTGGCGCTGCCGCATCTGCGGATATGTTCACGAGAGCCCTGAGCTTCCCGCGGATTTCTCCTGCCCGCTTTGCGGACACAGTGCAGATGATTTCGAGCCTGTATATGCTGATTAAAAATCATCGATAATTATTTTCCTGCGGAAAAATTTCGGTAAATGTGATATGCTATTAGCTGATGAATACGGCAGAAACACAAGACTTCGCGTTATGCCAAAATTGCATAATGTGAAAAGAAAGTGGGGCATAATTGCATGGCTGAGTTGCATACCAGCTTTTCGGGGCCGCTGAAAAAGGTTCCGCAGATAGATCAGTTCATTGATAAATATATTACGCAGGGCAAAGGAAATTATGATGGAGCGCTGATTGAGGACGACAGCTGGGAGGTTTTCTACCAGCTCTCGGATATGCGTACAGGCCTTCTCGGCTGGTATGACTTTCCGAAGAATGCACAGGTTCTGGAGCTGGGCTGTGAGTTTGGTGCCCTTACGGGAATGCTGTGTGACAAGGCAGCTCATGTGACAGCGGTGGAGCATTCCATGTTTCGGGCGCATACCACAGTGAAACGCTGGCAGGACAGAGATAATCTTGACGTGTATGTGGGCTCTATGCTTGATATTCCATTCAAACGAAAATTTGATGTCATTATAATGGTAGATGTTTTTTCAATGCTGGGGAAGGGCAGCCGCGCTCACGCTCCATACGTAGAGTATATGAAATATCTTCAGGATTTTCTATCTCCTCACGGACGTGTGCTGATTGCTGTTGACAACCGTTTGGGGCTGAAGTATTTCTGCGGAGCACGTGACCCGTATTCGGGCGAGCCCTTTGGCGAACTTGGCGGAGGACGGGGGAAAGGATGCCTTTTCTCACGTAAAGAGCTTGATGAGATTTTGGGCGAGTCGGGATTTTCACACAGGAAGTTTTATTATCCTCTGCCGGATTTCCGCCTGCCGCAGTTTATTTATACCGACGAACATCTGCCTAAGAGCGGTATAAGCGAAGAGTTCGTGCCATACGATCCCGCAGCGGATACAAGGGTACTTTCGGAGCTTCGGCTGTACCCCGAGATTATCGACAATGGAATGTTTGCGGTGATGTCCAATTCCTTTTTGGTGGAGTGCGCAATGCAGGAGGATTTTTCTCCTGTGCTGTCGGCGAAGCTTGCAACTGACAGAATGCCTGCGTATAATATCGCGACGTGCTTCATGAAGGACGGGTCGGTTATAAAGCGTCCTCTGACAGCCGCAGCGGATAAGGGAATCCGTGAGCTTGATGAGAATATGAGAAACCTTCGTGAGCGTGGGCTGGAGACTGTGAAGTTTGAGCTTCGCGGGGGTGATTTCATCATGGAGCGCATGGAGCTGCCTACACTTTCCGAATGGCTGGCTGAGCGCACACCAAAAGACAAGGATGAGGTCATGAAGGTATTTGACCGTCTTTGGGCGGCGATACTTCAGGCATCGCCGCCGACGCGGGACGAGGATAATTTCCTTTTGCACGAATATCCTGCGGCTGACTGGGGCGTTATTTTGAAGCGCGCCTATATAAACATGGTGCCCGAAAATATTTTCGTGGACAGGAACCGTCTGATATTCTTCAATCAGGGACTTACGAGGGAAAACTGCCCTGCAAAATACCAGATGTTCCTTGCTATCTATGAATCTACCTCGCTGCTTGAGCGTATTATGCCAATCAAAGAAGCAGCGGAGCGGTTCGGTATTGACTCCCTGTGGGCTATCATGGCAGTGGAGGAGCAGAACTTCGTTTCTGAACGGCGCCGTTACGATGCGTATCACATGTTCTACAACTGGGCAGATATGGACCCGACGGATATGATGAAGAACCGCCAGCTCCTGAAAATCATGGGCGGAGACGGTATGAGAGCAGGAAACCCGGACTGAACGGTTTTGACAGCTTCCCGAAGTTGGGAGGCTGTCTTTGTTATTTGCTCATATATTCGGAAGCGGTTCATGAATTTTTCTATTTTTAATGAAATATGTGATAAATAATACTGACAAACGAAAAAATCCTGTTATAATAATAAGTGCAACTAAACTTGTTAGAATAAAAGTAACGAAATAAAGGTGATAGATTTTTGTGGAAAAAGATTTACTGGCCATCCATGATTTGCACGCGGGCGTTGAAGGACGCGAGATATTAA
>NZ_CDXDFU010000068.1:0-6292 GCF_978017985.1 Schwartzia sp. (in: firmicutes)
AAAATGAAATGGAAAATCGCAGGAACGCACCGCGCCCCTGCGATTTCTTTTTCTTGATTCTGAGCCGTCTTTGTTCTATTATATAGAGGTTGAAGTTTAACCGTTAAACTTCAGCCTAAACGAACCTATTTGCAGGAGGAGATGCCTTATGAAAGGAAAAATCCTGGAGCTGTTAAGGAACGCGGGTGATGACTATTTATCCGGAGAGGAAATAGCGCAGAAGCTCGGAGTTTCGAGAACGGCTGTGTGGAAGCATATTCAGGCCTTGAAAGAGGACGGATACGAGATAGTGAGCCATTCACACAGCGGATATTCCCTGAAGGAGTCCCCCGACCTTTTGCTGGCGGAGGAAATAAGACCGCTTCTGCATACGAAAATCATAGGAAAGAAAATCGTTCACTTTGATTCAACAACTTCGTCCAATGAAGAGGCGAAAAAGCTTGCACTGCAGGGCGCTCCCGACGGTACGGTTATCGTTGCCGAGGAGCAGACAGGCGGAAAGGGACGCCTCTCCAGAGGCTGGTTCTCGCCTAAGCATAAGGGAATCTGGTTCTCTATGCTGCTGCGTCCGACATTTCTTCCGCAGGAAGCACCGAAATGTACGCTTATGACTGCGGTGGCGCTTACCCGTGCCATAAGAAAGTTCGGCGTAAACGTTGGCATCAAATGGCCAAACGATATACTCTATAACGGCAAAAAGCTGGACGGAACCCTGACGGAGATGAATGCGGAAATGGAGCGAATCCATCACGTCATCATCGGCACGGGACTCAACGTCAACATAATGCCTGAGGACTTCCCGGAGGAGCTTCGGGATATCGGTATCTCCCTGCAGACAATCAAGGGAGAAAAGCTTGCCCGTGTGCCGCTTTTTGCGGAGATTCTGAACGCCATGGACGAGCTGTACTGCGAAGTGCTTGAGCACGGTTTCGCGAAGGTTCTGGACGAATGGAGAAAATACTCAGTGACTCTCGGACAGGAAATCAACGTCATCGGAGTCAAGGAGACATACGCGGGAATCGCGGCGGACATTGACGAGGACGGAGCATTGCTCGTCGATACGCCAAAAGGAAGAACACGAGTACTGGCAGGAGATGTTTCAATCCGCCCGCGAAAAAAATAAATCAAACACGAAAAATCCCTGCATCTGCAGGAATGGAGGAAAATTATGCTTTTAGTATTTGATATCGGCAACAGTAACATTGTGCTCGGTACCTACGAAGGAAAGAAGCTTGTTCGCCATTGGCGTATATCTACAGACCGTCAGAAAACAGGTGATGAGTACGGTATGCTCATCAACAACCTGTTCCGCTTTCAGGGAATCCGCATGACGGATATCGAGGCAATCATCATTTCCTCGGTTGTTCCGCCACTGGTGGTACCTCTGGTAAAGATGTGCGAGCGCTACTTCCGCATTCACCCGCTGGTGGTAGGCCCCGGCATCAAGACGGGCATTCGTCTGAAATATGAAAATCCCCGTGAAATCGGTGCCGACCGTATCGTAAACTCCGTTGGTGCTTACGACCAGTACGGCGGCCCGCTTATCGTTGTGGATATCGGTACCGCAACCACCTTTGACGTTGTTGCGGAAAACGGAGATTATCTGGGCGGTGTTATCGCTCCGGGTATCGGCATCTCCTCGGAGGCGCTCTTCCAGCGTGCCGCGCAGCTGCCCCGTGTTGCACTCGTAACACCGAAAACAGTTGTATGCCGCAACACCATTTCCGCAATGCAGTCCGGAGTTATCTTCGGATTTGTAGGTCAGATAGATGAGATTGTACGCCGTATAAAGGCAGAAATGAAAATGGAGATGCGCGTAATCGCTACAGGCGGTCTCGCACGCATGATTTCCCGCGAGTCGCAGACTATCGACAAGGTCGATAACTTCCTTACACTTACGGGTCTGCGTGTGCTGTATGAACGTAATCTTCCGGAGCCAAAGAAAGAATGAAGATAGGTAATTTAGATTTTCCGGTGCCTGTGTTTTTGGCACCTATGGCGGGGGTGACTGATACCCCGTACTGTGTGCTTGCCCGCGAGATGGGCTGCGCAATGGTTTACTCAGAGATGGTCAGCGTCCTGGGAATAAACTTCAGAAACGAAAATACATGCAATATGCTGAAAACTGTACCCGAGGAGCGTCCTTTGGCAATGCAGCTCTTCGGGGCAGAGCCGGGGCCCGTGGCGAAAGCCGCGGCCTACGTGGAGGAGCTGGGCTGTGCTGATGTTATTGACTTCAACATGGGCTGCCCCGCACCGAAGATAGTAAAGAACCGTGCAGGCTCGGCGCTCCTTCTTGACCCCGAGCGGGCGCAGGCAATCCTCACTGAAATGAGGAAGGCAGTAAAAATGCCTGTCACCGTCAAAATGCGTATAGGCTTTGACGACAAGCATATCAACGCTATCGAAATGGCAAAACGCGCTGAAGCGGCAGGAGTTGACGCCATGGCCGTTCACGGACGCACACGGGAGCAGTATTACAAAGGCCACTCGGACTGGGATATGATTGCCAAGGTAAAGGAAGCAGTCTCAATCCCCGTCATAGCAAACGGCGACGTCCGCACCACGGACGACCTGGCCCGTATATTCCGTCAGACGAAATGCGACGGTGTCATGATAGGCAGGGCAGCCCAGGGCAACCCGTGGATATTCAGGACATTCCACGAATTTTTGACAACAGGGACAGTACCGCCGCCACCTACTATAGAAGAACGCGGCGCGCTCATAATGCGCCATCTGGATATGCTGGTAGAGTGGAAGGGCGACTATATAGGCTCACGTGAAATGCGAAAGCACGCTACATGGTACACAAAGGGCATGAAGGGCGGAGCTTCGCTTCGGGAAGCATTTAACAAAGCTGAAACGCGTGAGGACTTTTCGCGTATCGTTCATGAAATGATTGCTCGCGGAGAAGAGCAGAAAGAAGGGCTGGCATGAAAAAGGCAAAGGAAGTCAAAAAAACAGAAACGAAAGAGCAGAAAGAAACAAAAGAAAAAAAATCCGTATGGCTCTCTTATACGGACAAGGATAAAAAAGAACTGGAAAAGCTCAGCAAGGGCTATATTGATTTTCTTTCCACCTGCAAAACGGAGCGCGAGAGCGTAGCCGAGGCCATTCGTCAGGCGGAAAATGCAGGATACAAAGAGCTTCGCGAAGCCACGAAGGGCGGCAAAAAGCTCCACGCAGGGGACAAAGTCTATGTCTGCGGCATGGGAAAGACCATCGCTCTTTTCAATCTCGGACAGGCGCCTCTTGACCAGGGACTTTCCATTCTCGGCGCTCATGTAGATACCTGCCGTCTCGACCTGAAACAGAATCCGCTCTATGAGGACTCGGGCCTTGCGTATCTCAACACCCATTACTACGGCGGTATCAAAAAATATCAGTGGGTTGCTCTGCCCCTTGCCATTCACGGCGTCGTTGTCAAAAAGAACGGCACGAAGGTGGATATCGTAATCGGTGAAAACGAAGACGAGCCAGCATTCTGCGTAACAGACCTGCTCATTCATCTCGCGCAGGAGCAGCTCACGAAAAAAGCAGACAAGGTCATTGAGGGTGAAAACCTGGATATCCTCGTCGGCTCCCTGCCTCTTGAGGGAGAGGAAAAGGATGCTGTCAAAGCAGGCGTCCTCGCTATCCTGAAAGAAAAATACGACATTGAGGAAGACGATTTTATTTCCGCAGAGCTTACAATGGTTCCTGCAGGCCGTGCAAGAGAGCTGGGCTTTGATAAGAGTCTTATCCTCGCCTACGGACAGGACGACCGTGTCTGCGCGTACACGTCCCTCTACGCTATGCTCGAAATGAAGGACGTGGAAAAGACAGCAGTATGTCTTCTCGTAGATAAAGAAGAAATAGGAAGCGTGGGTGCTACGGGCATGCAGTCCCGTTTCTTCGAGAATGCTCTCGCCGAGGTCATGAACGCTATCGGACAGTACAGCGACCTTACAATGCGCCGCTGCCTTGCAAACTCGAAAATGCTTTCCTCTGACGTCAGCTCCGGCTATGACCCGCTCTACGCCAGCGCTTTTGACAAAAAGAACGTGGCTTATCTCGGCGGTGGAATGGTCTTCAACAAATACACAGGCTCCCGTGGAAAATCCGGGTCTAACGATGCTAACGCTGAATATCTCGGAGAGCTTCGCGGAATCATGGACAAGCATAATGTCCGCTTCCAGACGGCGGAGCTTGGCAAGGTAGACCTTGGCGGCGGCGGAACAATCGCCTATATCATGTCCCTCTACGGCATGCAGGTCATTGACAGCGGCGTTGCCGTCGTATCCATGCACGCTCCGTGGGAGGTTACAAGCAAGATTGACCTCTATGAAGTCATGAAGGGCTATAAAGCATTCCTCAAAGAAGCTTGACAAAAATATCACCACAGTTATATAATCATTCAAATAGAAAAATCATGTGCCTTCCCTGCATAGCAGGGGAGGCATTTGTACTTTATGTCGTGCGTTGTCATTGACTTTCATTATCAGAAAGAGGAGAATTATTTATGGATGCTATTGTAGAAAGACTGCTTCCACTGCAGGAAAATATGAATGACCCCGGTGCGCGGGAAAAATGCGGTATGCGTGTCAGCGTACTGGGAATCATGGCAAACCTTCTGCTGTGCGCGGCAAAGCTTGCTATCGGTTTTTTGAGCGGTTCTATTTCCGTAATTGCTGACGGCTTGAACAACCTCTCCGATGCGGGCTCGGGTGTTGCCATGCTTTTCGGATTCCGTATGGCTGCACGTCCTGCAGACCCCGAGCATCCCTTCGGGCACGGACGCGTGGAATATCTCAGCGGACTTTTCCTTGCCGTAGTCATTATGATTGTCGGCTTCGAGCTTTTGAAATCCTCCGTTGAGAAAATCATCACTCCTGAGGCAATTACGGTAGATGCCGTTACGGCAGGAGTGCTTGCGCTCTCCATTGCAGGAAAGCTCATTCTCTCGGAATTTTATTTCAGCGCGGGACGTCGGCTCAACTCCGCAACCATTCACGCTGCGGGAGTAGACAGCCGTTCCGACTGCCTTACAACAGCTGTCGTTTTGGCGAGCGTTATCGTATATGAAACCGTAGGAGTCAATATTGACGGTATCGCCGGCGCACTTGTGTCTCTCTTTGTCCTCTACAGCGGATGGGAAGCTGCAAACGGAACTATCCAGCCCCTTCTCGGTGAAGCACCTGACCCGGAGCTTTGTACGGGCATAAAATGCATGACCCTTGCAACGCCGTCAATCGTGGGCGTTCACGACCTCATCGTGCATAACTACGGCCCCGGCCGCGTATTTGCGTCCCTTCACGCAGAGGTACCTCACACCATGAACATCATGGAGGCCCATGAAATTATTGACGATTTGGAGCAGCGTATCGCCGAGAAATATCATCTGAACGTCACGGTTCACATGGACCCCATTGTGGTAGATGACCCCGAGACAAACGCACTTAGGCTTTTCGTGACGAATGTGCTGCAGGCGGTTGAAACGGGACTTACCATGCATGATTTCCGTATGGTGACACTTACGGAAGGACGCAGAAGACTGCTTTTTGATGTGGTAGTGCCGCATAATACGCATCTTTCGGATGAAGAGATAAGAGAGGTAATCAAGCAGCAGCTTGCTACGTCGCATCCGGGAGTAGAAGTGGATATACATTTTGATCATCAATATTGTTGAAAAAATGCTCTCTCTTTTGTGAGAGAGCATTTTTGTATGCATTTGTTGAACATGTTTAACGGAATCGTTTAAGTTAATGAAAACTTCTGAAGGGGTTTCACCCCTTCAAGGACTAGAGCTTTAGGAAATATTTTGCAAAACAATCTCATCAAAAAAGCTATCGTTTCAACTGCATAATATTATCATACATTTTTTCTGAAGGGACGTTGTCCCTTCAAAACCCTACAAGGAGGTCTTGCCTCCTTGACCTCCGCTTAACGCCCTTCGGGCTACTTTTGCTTCAGCCGCGTGGGAACTCAAGTATATTTTGCTGCAATACTGCCGACCGCGTCCAACTGTATTGGTTGAGCCAACCTAAGCACTAATGTATGTCAAAAATATTTAACGATATCATTAAAGCTAACGTAAATAGGAATAAACGGATTCCCCGACGCGGGAGGCACTATCTATCGTTTTGCCACAAAATGTCCTCGCGGATTATTTAGCCCGCAGGGCGTTGGCAAGGTCAAGGGGCGGCTGCGAGCCCCTTGTGGGGAAGTGCGAAGGGGCAAAGCCCCGTCGCGACCGGTATTGATGTAAATAAAAAAAGCACCCGTAAGGGTGCTTTTTTTATTTCACAATCTG
>NZ_CDXDFU010000069.1:0-9705 GCF_978017985.1 Schwartzia sp. (in: firmicutes)
AAGTAGCCCGAAGGGCGTTAAGCGGAGGTCAAGGAGGCAAGACCTCCTTGTAGGGTTTTGAAGGGACAACGTCCCTTCAAAAGAAATGTATGATAGTATTGTGCAGTTGAAACGACAGCTTTTTGATGAAACTGTTTTACAAAACATTCACTAAAACGCTATGTACTTATTAAACATATAAAAAACGGGAATTTGAAGGGACAGCACCCCTTCAATTCCCGTTTTCCAAAAGCGCCTGATACACATCTCTTCTTGAAATTCCCAGAACCTGCGCCGCGCTTCTCATGGCTTCTTTTTTGTTTTGGCCTTCCGCCATATATTTTTTAACCAGTTCTTCCGGCGATGCCGCAGGAGCTGATATTTCCTCCGCTTCTTCCTTCATTCCTTCAACCACTATGACGTATTCGCCTCTCGGCTCGACTCCGCTTACATCAGGGCGCAGTGAGGACAAGGTTCCTCTTGCAAATTCCTCAAACTTCTTCGTGAGCTCTCTTGCGAGCACCGCAGGGCGGTCTCCCAGAGCCGTATAAAGCTCCGTCATTGTAGCCTTCAGATGGTGCGGAGCTTCGTAAAAAAGAAGTGTTTCCCGATGATTCTTAACTTCATCAAGGCGTTCCTTCCTTTTCTGCCTGGTCTTCGGCAGAAATCCTACAAAGGAGAATCTGGTGGTATCAAGGCCTGAGCATATCAGCGCGGAAAGAGCCGCGTTCGCTCCCGGCAGCGGAACAACCCGTATGCCGGCCTCAATGGCCTGCTGCGCCAAAAGACTGCCCGGGTCCGCAACTCCGGGAAGCCCCGCATCGCTTACACAGGCAAGATCATTGCCATCAAGCATCCACTGAATGAGCTCGGGGCCTTTTTCTTCTTTATTGTGTTCATGATAGCTTGTAAGCTTTGTATGAATATCAAAATGTGTCAAAAGCTGGCGCGTGTGACGTGTATCCTCCGCCGCAATAAGAGGAACTTCTCCCAGGATACGTACCGCACGATACGTCATGTCCTCAAGATTCCCTATGGGTGTCGCGCACAAATAAAGGACGCCGGGGGCCTCCTGCTCCCGTACGTCCCTGTTATTTCCCTGCTGGTTCATCATTGCATGTTTCCTTCCCGTAATACCTCAATGCTTCCGGCGTATAATTCCCGTCAGCATCATATACCCGAAGTGTTGGCAGCCACCGTATATTTCCCGGCCGGCCTCCCACCATAGCTTCAACAATCGCAAGATTTGCAGGCTTCCCCTGCCGTGGCTCTACCAGCATCACACGTTTCGCCGCCATCTGATTTTCACTAAGGGCTATAAAAATTTCATCCAACCGCTCGGGAATATGTACCATGACAAAGCGTCCGTGATATTTCAGTGCATATCTGGCAGCCCTTACAACGTCGGAAAGCGATGCGGTATACTCATGCCTTGCTCTGGCACGCTCGGGAACAGCCGCCGACAGTCCGCTTTTCAGCGGATAATACGGCGGATTTGCCAGAACCACATCAAAGCTTTCATTGGGATATAGCTCGGAAATGTTTCTGTAATCTCCCTGCCTGACATGAATCTTATCCTCAAGGCCGTTATATGCCACGCTGCGCGCCGCACGCTCCGCCATCTCCGGGTCGAGCTCCACAGCCTCAACCGACTCAGCTTCCTCAACCATCAAAAGGGGAATAACTCCTGTGCCTGTCCCCAAATCAAGAACCCGGCATTTCCTGCCATACTTCGGAAAATGCGCCAGGAGCACTGCGTCCATACCGAAGCAGAAGGCGTCAGTTCTCTGAATAACTTTACGCCCCAGATGGTTCAAATCATCAAGCCGTTCCTTCTCCCGAAGCTCTATATCATTCATTGTTTTCCGGAGCGCCGTTTTCGCTGCGCTCCCTGCGCGGGCGGCGGTCTCTGTGGTCGCGTCCGCCCTTATCGCGGTGTTGACGTTCGCCGTCACGTTTGCCATGTCCATGCCCTTCATGGCCTTCCTTTGAGCCTTTATGATGGTCTCCGTCGCCACGATTACGGCGTCTGCGTCCGCGCGGGCGATCACCCATGTTTTCGGCAGCTTCTGCCTGAATAGCCGCGATAGCCGCCAGTGCTGCTACATTTGCGAGATCCTCTTCCTCAGGCTCCTTTTCTACAACATCCTCCCATGAAGCCACGATAGTCTTTCCATCGTCGAGAAGAATAGTAGCCGTACGACGCTGCTGATTCAGCGAAATTACTTTTCCTTCGCCCTCTATGCTGACAACACGACTTCCCTGCGTCGGCGGAAGGACTTTTTTCTGTGCGTGGCAGTTGGAGCAGTAGCACTCACTTTCATATTTAAGGCAGCACATGAGTCTGCCGCAGATTCCTGAAATCTTTGTCGGATTAAGGGAAAGATTCTGTTCCTTAGCCATGCGGATTGAAACAGGAGCAAATTCCCCGAGAAATGTCGCACAGCAGAGAGGACGCCCGCAGCATCCGATACCGCCAAGCATTTTTGCCTCGTCGCGCACACCGATCTGACGGAGCTCAATACGTGTACGGAATACCGCCGCCAAATCCTTTACCAGCTCACGGAAGTCAACGCGTCCGTCAGCCGTGAAATAGAATACGATTTTATTTATATCAAATGTATATTCAACATCAACAAGCTTCATCGGAAGATTGCGCGCCGCTATTTTCTCCTCGCAGATACGCATAGCTTCCTTTTCCTGTTCGTGGTTGCTTCGCACGCGTTCACGGTCCTCATCTGTAGCCTTGCGCTGCACAGCTTTAAGAGGGAGCGTCACTTCCGAATCCTCGACCTGACGCGGGCCAAGCACAACATGACCAAACTCCACGCCCCGTGCTGTCTCCACGATAACATCGTCGCCCTTTGCGATTTCGAGCGGTCCGATGCCGAAATAATATATTTTGCCCGCTTTTTTGAAGCGAACGCCAACAATCGTCTGCAATGTATTCCCTCCTGTGCCGGCCCGTGAAAAGAGCCGCATCATTCATTTATTGCCGCAAGCCCGTATCAGATAAGCCTCTATCTGCAGTCTCGCGTTTGCATTGGAGCCCGTGATTCTTCGCTCAAGCTCCTTTGTTAATTCCATAAGTTCAAAAAGCCGCGCCTCGGAAAAATCCGAAAGCAGCCTGCCAAGCTCTCCCGCAAGGTCCTTCTGGCTGACCTCCGCTCCGCTGTAAAGAGCAAGCATATCTCTGATTAATAGGCGAAGATAGCGGATTCTGTCGGCAAGCTCTTCCTGCCGGCATTTCCCGAGCCTTTCCCCCTCTGTCCAAACATCAGACAGCGGCATATTTTTGAAGCGTTTCAAAAGCCCCAGGACTTCGTCCCGAATACTGAGCGCACCCTCGTCCAAAAGACGTACGGCACGCCCAAGGCTTCCTCCCGAAAGAGGAGCTATCCCCTGCGCGTCTGATTCCGAAATCCCCCTGACACCCAAAAGCTTAACAAGAGTTTCCTCTTTCAGGGGTGCAAACGGAAGCAGCAGACACCGGGACACAATGGTGTCCAGCAGTGCCTGCTTCGCGCTTGTCACCAAAATAAAAACAACGTCTCCCGTGGGTTCTTCCAGTGTTTTCAAAAGGCTGTTCTGAGCGGCTTCATTCATCCGCTCCACCGAGTCCATAAGAACTGCACGCCTTTCGGAAAGCTTAGGAACACGGCCGATTTCCCGTTCGAGCTCGCGAATCTGTTCAATCTTTATGCTTTTTGCCGCACGTCCAGCAGACTCAGGCTCTACCACGTAAAAATCCGGGTGGGTACCGTCTGCCATAGCACGGCAGCTGCCACACTGTCCGCACGGCTCTCCGTTTTTCGAAGACATGCATAGAAGTGCCGCCGCCAGAGCCTGTGCCGTTCTTCTTTTCCCGACTCCGTCAGGACCGTAGAACAGCAGCGCGTGCGGCAGTCTGTTTTCCGCAAGCATTCTTTTAAGACGGCCTACAGCCTCTTCCTGCCCGAGGATTCCCTCCCATGACGTTTCCATCAGCTGTAAAGGTCCACAAGCATGCCGCGGATTGCGTCCTGTCTTGCGACAATGGTCAATGCGTCTGCCTGTCCCAGTCTGATATCTTCGGCCATATCTTCAAGCTCACGGTCAATTTTACGCACCGTGGTATAGACCTTCTGACGGCCCATGCGGTCCCATCCCGCCGATGTATGGAGAGAATACATGCGTGATACTGCTTCACCTACAAATTCCTTGACGAGGGTACGGTATTCCTTGAGCTCATCATAGGTCGGCGTATTGGTAAGACGCGCACCCTGCTCGTCAATCTTCTTGAGAAGCTCTTCAAGCTGCTCGCGTGTCAGACTGCCCTGCTGGTCTTCCAGCTCTGCCGAAAAATCCGTATTCGTATCAGCCACATGTGCGCGCCCGCTTGCACCCGCCTCACGGGACATTGACTGCTGGCGCTGTGTGGAAATCGCATCGATCTTCATACTTTTCACCTTCACTTCGGACGATATTTCGCCGCAGGCGGTAAATAGACATACCACCCCATTGTCTTTTTATTATAACGCATTAGTTCATGTTTTGCCAACGGCAAAACTTCCTCTGTCAGCGTTTCCCACAGGACTAGCTTCGCGTCGCAACGAGGCACAGTCTTCGCCGAGTTATACCGTACAATGCCGCCGGTAAAAAGAAAAAAGCCGAGCGCATAGGCACCCAGCTGTAAAATTTTATCTCATTGTAAAATATTTTTGCTGAAATAACGCTCGGCGCGGTCTACAAATACTACAACGATATTCCCCTTCGCGCCGTCCTTTACGAGCTTCAGTGCCGCAGACATGGCAGCGCCTGCTGAAGAACCCGCAAAAATCCCCTCTCGCTTCGCAAGCTCCTTCACCTGTCCGAAGGCTTCCTCGTCCGTTATCTTATAAACCTTGTCCACCAGCTTAATATCCATGGTGTCAGCGATAAAATCGTTTCCGATTCCCTCTATCTCATAGTCGCCGTGCTCACCTCCGCCGATAACGGATCCCACAGGGTCTGCGAGAACTCCCTGTATCTCCGGATTCTTTTCCTTCAGATACTTTGTTATTCCCGAAAAAGTTCCGCCGGTGCCTGCACCCGATACGATATAGTTAATCTCTCCGTCAAGATCTTCAAAAATTTCAGGCCCTGTTGTTTCATAGTGCGCTCTCGGGTTTGCAGGGTTCTTGAACTGGTCCATAGTGACAGCCCCCGGTATGGAATCACGAAGCTCCGCAGCCTTTGCCTCTGCTCCGAGCATTCCGTCAGGACGGGGTGTTGAAACAATCTCCGCCCCCATTGCTTTCATAAGTGTCTGCTTTTCAGCAGAAAATTTCTCAGGTACGCAGAATATTACGCGATAGCCCTTGTTAAGTGCAGCAAATGCTATTCCGAGCCCTGTATTCCCTGCCGTGCCTTCGATAATCGTGCCGCCCGGCTTCAGCCGTCCGCTGCGTTCTGCTTCCTCAATCATTGCGCGCCCTACGCGGTCCTTTGCGCTGCCGCCCGGGTTCCACAGCTCAAGCTTTGCAAATATCCGTACGCCCTCCGGAAGGTCAAAATGTGTCAGCTCAACGAGCGGCGTATGCCCGATGAGCTCCTGCATGGATTTATAGTATCTCATTGTGTTATCCCCCTCAGCTGTTTCTTATTGCCTGATCCAAATCAGCAATCAAATCTTCCTTTGACTCAATCCCCACCGAGAATCGTATGAGGTTATCCGTGATTCCGACTTTATCCCTTGTTTCCTTAGGTATAGCCGCATGAGTCATTGTCGCCGGATGGCAGACGAGGCTTTCAACCCCTCCGAGGCTCTCCGCCAACACAATAAGCCGAAGGGCTTTATAAAATTTACGTATATTGTGTTTTTCCGTCAATTCGAAGGATATCATTGCACCGCCGTTTTTAGCCTGACGGGCATTTATTTCATGTCCCGGGTGGGAAGGCAGTCCGGGGTAATAGACCTTTTTGACTTCGGGATTTTTTTCAAGCCATTCGGCAATGCCCTGAGCATTCTCCGTGTGGCGGTCCAGTCTTACTGCAAGAGTCTTGATTCCGCGTATCAAAAGGAAGGAATCGAAGGGGCCAAGTACCCCTCCTGTCGAATTTTGAATAAAGGCAATACGCTCTGCGAGAGACTTATCCTTCACAACCGCCAGTCCGCCTACCACATCGCTGTGACCGCCGAGATATTTCGTAGCGCTGTGTACGACAATATCCGCGCCAAAATCCAGCGGACGCTGGAGATACGGACTCATAAAGGTATTGTCCACAATAGTGAGTGCACCATGCTTCTTCGCCACCGCAGCCACTGCCTCAAGGTCTGTTATTGTTAGAAGAGGATTTGCAGGGCTTTCTATCAGCACTGCTTTGACGTCAGGAGCCAGTTTCTTTTCAAATGCATCAATGTCAGTCATGTCCTCAAGAGCGTATGTGATACCAAAGTGATTAAACACCTTGTCCAGAACACGGAAGGTTCCTCCGTACACATTGCTCGAAAGAAGGATTTTATCTCCGCTCTCAAAAAGGCTCAATACCGCTGTAAGCGCAGCCATTCCGGACGCAAACGCAAAACCGTCTGTTCCGTGTTCAAGCTCCGCTATAAGCTTTTCAAGTGCCTGACGGGTAGGATTGCCTGTGCGTGAGTATTCCCATCCTCCGCGCATCTCCCCTATTCCGTCCTGCTGATAGGTGGACGTCTGATAGATAGGCACATTTACCGCGCCTGTCTGTTTGTCATTCTCATAGCCGGCATGAATAACTGCCGTTTCAAAATTTTCATAGCTTCCCATAATTCCCATCTCCGTTATGTATGTTATTTTTTCTCAGCGAGAATGAAGTGAATGTTCTCCAAAGCCCGCTGGTTATCCGTGCGCTCGTCAAAGAAATGCCGCTGGATATCTCTTGGTCCCTCATGACGGCGGATGCTGAAGCCCTCCTCGTTGAGAATCGTATGTATCTCTTCAACAGAGAAGCCGTGCAGCATGGGCTCACCAAGCTTGCTGGTGATTTCCGTAAGCTCGCGGACACGTCTCGGGCGTTTTTCCGCAAAGGTTGTCTCATCAGGGAAATCGAACACAAACTGGCTTCCTGACGATGCAAGCGTTCCTATGCTGCGGACGATACGTCTGAAGCTTTCAGGTGTCAAATAGTAGGCCACACCCAGAAGCGAGAAGAAGGATGCCCCCGCCTGACAGAAGCCTGCGCGAAGCAGCGCGCGTCCGAAGTCCTCTTTTTCAAAGTCCACAGGAGCGTAATGAACATTCTCCGGAATCGTCCATCTGAGCTTATGAATCCGCTGCAGCTTGTACGCCTGCGTGTCCGGGTGGTCAAGCTCATAGGTCTGTATCGTCTCGTCCGTATTGCGGAATGCAAAGGTATCCATACCCGCCCCCAGGACGACGTACTGGCTTTCCTGCTGACGCTCAGCAAACCTGCTAAGGGCACGCTCTGCAAACGCGATACGCGAAAGCGTAATCGGAGAAAAGTATCTGTCCATCTCGTCAAACACCCAGACACTTTCAAATCCATAGCGCGGCTCATACGGCTCTGCCGCGTAATCGCTTTGCAGCAGCCGTCCGATACGGTCGTATTCATCCTTGCCGATAATATCGTAGGCAAGATAATCGTCAAATATTTTATTCTTTCCCATTGTCGAATGATAAGCACGTGCAAAGGAGCACAGCTTTGCTGTCATACTTTCCTGTTCAGCAATCATGTTTATTCTTCCTTTCCCATATCACGATTGTTTTACGGTCTCCGTCATGACCCGGATATTGTCGACAGGCGTGGTCGTCGAAAGTCCGCACGCCGGGCTGATGATGTCAATCTTATCGCTCAAAAGCTTTTCAGTAGCTCTCTGAATCACGTCCGGTGTCTGAAGCTGCAGGGCGAAGGTGCTGAGATTTCCCATTACCGTTTCGACTCCGCAGGCTGCCTTGATATTTTTCAGATTAACCATCGCGTCTGTGCTTATGGCATCAGCGTGGATTCCTGCGAGATGCTTTTCTACCGACTCAAGCCGTCCGCATATATGCACAATTACCGGCGTGTCCAGAGCATGAATCCCGTCCACCAGCTTGTTGAGATACGGCACAGCGTAGTCACCGAACATCTTCGGCCCCAAAATTTCGCCCGTCGCCGTGGGGTCTGCGATTGTTATTACAGGGAACCCGCTTTCTACAAGAACCCCGGCATACTCTATGAGGAAATCCGCCACATAGTCCAGAACGCGGTTCGCGTTTTCCTTATCCCTCCGAAGCTCCTTCAAAAAGGTCATCGGGTCTACAATCGAAGCCGCCGTGGACACAGGGCCTGTAAGACTTCCGATTACAGGAATATCCGGATTTTTTCTGCCGATTTCATAGCCTGCCTTTGCTATCGCCTCGATACGGCCCTCCTTAACAAGCTTCTTTACGTCGTGTATCGGAACGTCCTTTGAAAACTCATAACGTTCCTTTGCAATTTTCGGCTCGCATTCCTCGTTTCCGAAATCAATCTCGCTGCCCAGTACCTCCGCTTCTACCGTCATACAGTAGGGGATGCCGAAATTTTCAAAGCCTGTCCTCGTCTGCACCGAAGAGGACAGCCTCTCCATAGCCTCAGCACTGTGGTGCACTGTAGGGAAGGACGCGCCGCATTCCTTCATGACATCCACCGTAGCGCTGTTCATCATTCCTCCCGGGCATATAACAGGCGGACGGTCTACAGTTTTCTTTTCCAGCACGCGGAAAAGACGTTCCTTGGGGGAAATATCATTCATCGCCTTCACCTCACGCGCTCTGCAGGGCGGCTTCCTCCGCCGCTGCAAAATCCTTGGCGATGCGGGCTGCTTCTGCTGCCGTAGAAGCGTATGCATCTGCCCGTATTTTCTTTGCGAAATTCGGTGAAATAGGGCCTCCGCCAATCAGCACCTTGTATTTATCACGCTTATCCTGCTTTTCAAGAAGCTCAACAACCTCCTGCATAGATGGCATTGCCGTTGTCATAAGAGTGGAAAGAGCGATAATCTCAGCGCCGTTTTCCTCGGCAGCATCTATAAAAGCCTGAGCCTTGATGTCGCGCCCAAGGTCAATAACCTCAAAGCCTGCGCTTTCCAGCATGATTTTCACAAGGTTCTTTCCTATGTCGTGGGTATCTCCCTCAACGACACCTATAACCACCTTATGCTGCACCCTCGTTTCCTCTCGGACGATATGCGGCTTCAGAATATCAATTCCCGCATACATCGCATCCGAGCACAGAAGGAGCTCAGGAATGAAATATTCCTCCTGCTCATAAAGCTCGCCCACCTTGTCCATCCCCTTTGAGAGTCCCTGCTCTATCGCAGCGTAGGCATCATAGCCGGCCTTTACAACCTCCGACGCGAGTTCTGCCGACTGCTCTTCATCCATATCTACAACCGCGTCAAAAAGTCCCTGATGCAGCTCCTGTTCCGTTGCCATATAAATTCCTCCTCTTTCATCAGCTTCACATTATTTATCAGCCAAAATTCTTTTTTGCGGCACGCCCGGCTATCCTTACCACGCTGCCCTTCTGCTTTTTTATCTCTCCGGCATCCGCCGCTCCGAAATCGCGGCAGTGCAGAATCCCCTCTGCGCTTATCGCATTTGCTCCGTAGCGCTTCTTATCAAGACCTACAGGGCAGACCGCCGCGCATCGTCCGCAGGGATAATGAAATTCCTGCTTCAGCTGCTGGTGATAAAGCGCGCATTTGTGTTTGTCCATGTTCGCCACAGGCTCGCCCTTCTTCCA
>NZ_CDXDFU010000070.1:0-2449 GCF_978017985.1 Schwartzia sp. (in: firmicutes)
CAAATACTACGCCGGCAATTGCCGCGGCAGGCCGTTTTTCTCCGCGCTTCCATACCCATCCCGCACAAAGAAGAAGCAGCACGAAAAAAATGCCCGGAGGCAGTATAAAGCTCGCTCCGAATTTCAGCAGATAAATCATAAAAAAGCCGCTCCTTTCTCCAGAGCGGCTTTCGTTTCCTGTTTAAGCATGCAAAGCCCCTCAGGCATGTGCAAAATAAGCATACGTACGACGCAGTCCTTCCTCAAGCGAAACATTAGGTTTCCATCCGAGTCCGCGGCGTGCACGTCCGTTCGACAGCATTGACTTGTAAATATCCCCCGGACGCTCCGCGGCATATTTCGGAATAATTTTTCTTCCCGCGACATTTGAAAGCACACTGACAAGCTCCCTGAGGCTCGTCTGAGTCTGCGTGCTGAGATTATATGCAGCATTGACCTCCGTGGTCTTCAACGCTGCCCCGATACCGGAGGCAATATCACCCGCGTAGATGAAATCTCTCGTCTGCTCGCCGTCACCGAATATCGTAATATCCTGCCCGTCAGCAACACGCTGGGCAAAGATGCTTATGACTCCGCCTTCTCCTCCGTCACCCTGACGCTCACCATATACATTGGCAAAGCGGAGTACCACATAGTCCAAATCGTACAATTTGTGATAAAGATCCAGATATTTCTCTACCGTCACCTTGCTGAGTCCGTAGAACGACATGGGGGCGGTTTTTCTCAATTCCTTTATCGGCAGGTCACTCTCGGGCACATTGCCGTACGCAGCGGCAGTCGACGCAAAAATCACACGGTCAACCCCGGCCTGTCTTGCAGCCTCCAGAACACGTATTGTACCGAGCACATTCTGCTGCGCGTCAAAGGCAGGATTGTCTATGGACTTGTTCACCATTGTCTGTCCCGCAAGATGTACTATAGCATCAAACTGCCCAGAAACCACTTCGCTGACAAGTCTGTCATCCAGAACGTCCATTTCCAGCAGCTTCGCGCCCTCCGGCAGATTTTCTCTTTTGCCGACGGAAAGATTATCCAAAGCCACCGCTTCATGTCCGTTCTGCAGTAGATATTCCATCAGGTGCGAACCGATAAAGCCGGCTCCGCCTGTCACCAAAACCTTCATTATAACAACCTTCCTCATATAGTATAGGCATTGCTCTCTTCTTATGATAAAAGCGAATCACCGATATGTCAATGGATTGACAGCATTGTGCCCTTACTCTCCTTTTACGGAAAGCTCATCCAGATACCGTCCGACGGCATCCTGCCATGGCGGAAGATGCTTAAATCCCGCTTTGTCCAGAGAAGCCTTGCTCAAACGCGAATTATGCGGGCGTACGGCCTTGGTCGGATATGCTGAGGACGGAACGGGAGACACCTTCACACCAAGACCGCGGCGGCGGAACACCTCGCATGCAAGCTCATACCATGAGCATATTCCCTCATTCGTCGCATGATACGTTCCGTATGCCTCAGTCCCGACCATGTCCGCAATAAGCTCCGCAAGGTCAGCCGTATACGTCGGCGAACCGATCTGATCATCAACTACGGTGAGCGAATCATGTGTCTTTGCCAGGGAAAGCATGGTACGAATGAAATTTTTGCCGTTTATTCCGAATACCCACGAAATACGTACAATAAAATATCTGTCCAGCGACTCCCTCACAGCCTGCTCTCCCGCAAGCTTTGAGGCGCCGTACACATTGCAGGGCGCAGTTTCGTCCTGCACCTCATAAAAAGCATCTCCAGTACCGGGGAACACGTAATCCGTACTTATATAAACAAGCTTTGCTCCGATTTTGGAGCACGCTTCCGCGATAGCTTTAACAGCCTCCGCATTGACACGATGGCAGACCTCAGGCTCCTCCTCCGCCTTATCCACTGCCGTATACGCGGCGCAGTGTATAACGGCATCAGGGTGTTTTTCCTCAATAAACCGTGTGCACTTCTCAGGCTCCGTCAGGGGCATTTCAGTTCTGCCTGCGCCGAAAGCCTCAGCTCCGCGCTCCTTAAGAACACGCATGACATCATAGCCAAGCTGGCCCGAAACACCGGTAACCAATATCTTCATCGGGCTTCATCCTTTCTAAAGAAAAACCCCTGCGGAATACCTGATGGCATTGCCTCCGCAGGGGATAAAATTACAAAGTACCGAAAAAACGGTCGCCGGCATCACCGAGACCCGGGACGAGATAACCCGAATCAGACAGATGGTCGACAACAGCCGCAACGTAAACAGGAACATCCGGATGCTCCTTATTGACAACACGCACGCCCTCCGGTGCGGAAACAAGGCACATGAGTATAAGTGACTTTGCTCCGTGCTCCTACAGCATGGTAAGCGCCGCAGACGAAGAACCGCCCGTTGCCAGCATCGGATCTACAACGATGAGCGTGCGATCAGCAACGTCAGAAGGCAGCTTGCAGTAATATTCTACCGGCTTCAATG
>NZ_CDXDFU010000071.1:0-6005 GCF_978017985.1 Schwartzia sp. (in: firmicutes)
ACATAGCACTTATGTATATATTCCATAGACATAGCCTGAACATTTTCTTATATTTTGTTTGATAGTGTAGATTATATGTATCATTGTTTGTTTTGTCAATCATATTTTTCCTTTTTATCTAGTTTTAACTTTTAACCGAAACCTTCTCATGTACATATAAAATCACATTTATAAATAAAAACACCCTCCTTACCGGGTATCCGGTAAAGAGGGTACATATCAATATCAAATTTCGACAGATGCCAAAAAATCTTAAATCTGTCCAATTGCTTTCAGTATGACCTGTGCAATAATTGCAGAACCGATGTAAGTACCTACAAAAACGACGCAGGAAACAACCACAATGCGCCAGCTGCTTTTTGCAAAAACATCAAGGTCTTTGCAGATAGCGACGCCTGCGTATGCGAGAATCGGTGTGCAGAGCTGCATGAAACCGACCTTAGAAACAGCAGCGTTAATAATCGGAGCCGTCGGAAGGCCAGGATATGTGAGAATACATCCGATGGTGACGACATACGCAACACCCGGAATACCCCCCGGAATAACTTTGCCAAGCCAGATACCGATAAATGCGAGACCAATCAGGATCAGCATACCGGGAATTGCTTCGACGAAGGAAAATTTAGTGCCGATTACATTGGCAACCAGCGACATGATACCGCAGATCAGGAGTACCTGAAGCGTTTCTGACATTTTCATTCTGCAGTCGCCTCCTTTTCAGGTTCCGGTGCCGGTTCACCGTATTTAATACGGTACATCTTACGATACAGCCATTCAGAGAACGGAAGTGCAATCCAGATACTCATGTAGAGTCCGTCAAGACCGGAAAGCATGTTGGATGCAGCACCGAATGCAGCAAGCTGGTCTGCCATTTCCGGGAACATAGCGGAAAGAGAACCGACAGCAGCGGACATCATGCTGGCAGAACCGACACCCGCAGCCATAGCGAGAGCATACGGATGAATCGGCAGATATGCAGCAGCAAGACTTGCCATCAAACCAAAGAAAATCGTACCGATAACAGTACCTGCGATATAAACGCCCATAACGCCGCGGCCTTCCGCAGCATCAAGACCATAACGTTCACCGATAAGAGCGACATTCGGCTCACGGGCAATGGAATGTGCCGCGCCGATTGTTTCACGTTTAAGACCAAGGAAAACAGCAACAGGTACACCGATAAGAATTGTACCGAGGTTACCGAACTCTTGAAGAATAAGTGCAGGAGATGCCGCCAGGATTTTAGGCAGACTCGGTCCAACGAGCGTACCGTATTTAGCCATGAGAAGCATCAGAGTAACACCAAGAAGCGAACTTGCTGTGTTGATTTCAGAATCACGGGAAATTTTCAAAAAACGAGGTGCCGTGAGTACACCCATCAAAAGCGCATACATCATAGGCAGAAGAACAATTTTTCCGACGCCCAGAGTGAACGCGATGTTGCCGATTTTTTCAGCAACTACGACTAACACTAAAACGATTAGATGAAGCCGCAAATCTTTCATAAGAATACCCCCTTAATATTTTATATATGAAAACAGATAAAGGATATCTTTCCCCTATCCGGATTGGTTATTCTGTTTTCTCGAAGTATCCGTCGAGTTTTTTGATAAACTCTTCCTTTGTAAGCAGCGGCTTATAGTCTGCGAGAATTTTCTTAGCCTTTTCCGCATCATCATAGAGAAGGTCAACGATGGAGCATGCAAATGCCTTTGCCGGTGTAAGTACAGCGGCATCGAAATCAGTAACCGTGAAATCCTTTGTATGGAGCGAGCCGTCTACGCCTCCGATGAACGGGTGGATTGCCGGCATGATATGAGAAAGGTCTCCCATATCCTTTGACGCGCTGAAATGACCTGCATCAATAATTTCCGTTTCAGGAACCTGTTCACGTACATTCGCAACAAAAATATCATTGAGCTCTGCCGAGCAGCTGAGCGGAAGCATTCCCGGCATGGTTTCGATAATGGTCTTCGCTCCAACGGCAGCTCCTCCGGCACGAAGGGCCGCATCGACACGGGGATGCGTGCTGTCGATAGCATCCATTGTTGCCGCGCGGACGTAAAGCTCCATGCGAACATCTTCAGGCACATTGTTTACTAGGTCTCCGCCCTTTGTGATAATCGGATGAACGCGAACCACGTCCTTTTCCTGAAATGTCTCACGAAGAGCATTTATCCCCATGATTCCGAGGCATGCCGCATTCAGGGCATTGATTCCTTCATGCGGAGCATTTGCCGCATGCGCGGAGCGGCCTACATACTGCACGAGCTTTACCACAAAACCGTTGCTGGATTGTCCGATAGCTACGGTTTTTCCCGGTGTATGATCGCGTGAGTGCATCATCATTGCCATATCTACATCATCAAAGGCGCCGCGGTAGATAAGCTCATCCTTTCCACAGAGATAATGGAGCTTGCCTTCCTTGCGCAGCTTCTGACGATATGTTATTTCTACGTATTCTTCGGCAGGCACTGCAAAGAAAACCGCATCTCCCGAAAGCTCCTGCATAACACCGGACTGAATAAGTCCCTGTGCCGCAGCCAGCATAGCGGAGGTCTGCAGAAAATGTCCGCATGTGTGTGCGGCGCCTGTCAGCGGGTCTGCTTTTGGGCTGTCCGGAGTTCCTATAGCATCCAGTTCACCTATTACCGCAACTGTCGGCCCTGCGGTCTTGCCCTTTACACGCGCCTTTACTCCTGTGAGCGCCAATCTCGTTTCAGGTGAAAGACCGAGCTTTTTCATATAAGCTTCGATTTTTGCAGCGGTCTTTGTCTCCTTATATCCGAGCTCCGGTGTGCTCTCTATATCTGCTGCCAATGCCTCGATTTCATTTTTCGATGCATCAATTTTTTCGCAGATAATGCGTTTCATTTCTTCTTTTGTCACACAATCACCCTCATAGTCAACATTTGTCCACTTCCTATAACTTTTTCAGTATAGCACATTCATTTCCTATGCTTCAATAGACTTTGCACCAAAAAACCGCATTGTCATAGAAAAAAAAGAAATCATCCGGCCGCGCGGTATAAATATCCGCAAGACCGAATGATTTGCAATGATTTTCGATATTAACGTGATGTCACTTCTTTTTTATGTTTTCTTTTGAAGGCTCTACCGCGTAATCCTCAAGAAATTCCAGGCTTCCTTCCCCGTTCTTTCCTGCACTTATTTTTACTTTGACGCCCAGCGGAAGAAACATATTTTTCTCTCCATGCCCCACAGGAATACCGCGTATTGCAGGTTTTCCCGCAAGCTCCGCGTAATATTTGAGGATTTCTTCTATAGGCGGCTCTCCCGGGTCATTTCTGCCATTATCAAACTCTCCATAGGCAATTCCGTTTACCCGTTTCAAAAGACCGTTTGAATAAAGCTGCCGCATCATCCGATCGACACGGTAAGCATCCTCGTCGGTTTCCTCAAGCACTAAAATACCACCGTCACCCTTCAGCTCGTACGGCGTTCCGCATGTAGCCGCAATCATGCTGAGATTTCCTCCCACAAGAAGGCCCTCGGCTTCACCGTATGTGACTGACGTAATTTTCCAGGCTTCGGATTCCGGTATCTGGGTTTTCGTTCTCTGTATCCCTTTTTCAAATTCTTCCAGTGAAAAATAACTCCCTCCGCCGCCAATACTTACAGCCATAGCTCCGTGAATTGTAACCAGATTGCACCGCTCGCCAAGCACATTATGAAGTGCGGTAATATCACTGTATCCGATGAACAGCTTTGGGTGTTTTTTAATTATGTCAAAATCCTCTTTCCCCATCTCATCAAGCATGCACATGGAGCCATATCCGCCACGCAGGCACACTATTGCAGCAATATCATCATCAGCAAACATTTGCGTAAGATCTAAAGCGCATTGAAGATAATGTCCGTCAAGGTAATCATAGACGTAATCCTTTGCTCCATCTGCTACCTTTACGCGATACCCGAGATCCTTAAGATATTTCACCGCCTCTGTCAGATAGCCGCCATACCCGTTGATACCCGAAGCAGGCGCCACAATACCTATGCAGTCGCCCGGTTTAAGGGTTTTACCTCTTTGACGCCGTTCTGTTACAGATGCAGCAGGTTCTTTGTCTTTTTTATCCTGCTTTTTCCCTTTTGTTGACGTCCCCGTGTGCTGATGCCGAAATGACATTATACCGGAATCGCTCACATTTCTACCATCATTGTTATTTGCTGCTGCCGCAGTATTGAACGTTGACTGAACCACGAACAAAAACATAAACACAAGAATCACCGCTGCACTTTTCCTCATAATCCACCTCCTGATAAAATAAAACCATTTTATTATATTATAATGCCTTCTATCAATTTTGCCGATAAAAAAATCGGCAGACACCTGTATTGGCATCTGCCGAAACATATCATTTTTCTTTTTTCAAATCGTTAACAAATTCCTGAAGCTTATCGATTTTTACATGCTGCATAACAACGATGTGGGATAACTCGCCTCCAAGACGCGCATCAAAATCCGGAGCAAGGTCATATTTTTCTACAATAGCCTTGGACGGACGTTTGAAATAAACGGTGTTTGACATTGGTTCAATCCATGCCTTCCAGCCCATTTCATCCAACTGTGTCTTAAGCCATGCAGCGCGCTCCAGCATACCGTGTGCCTGCTCGGTAAATCCTTTTTCTCCGTATTTACGTATAATCCATAAAAGCTTCAGCGGAGATAAAGCAGAGCGGGAACAATTAATCATCGGCATACTGCCGTCCAGGTATGTGACATTGTATGGGTTCTGATTTTGTTTGACTTCCATTGTCGTAAGGAATATACCGGCCGGCTCATCCATACCGAAGAACTTGTGACCGCTGACTGCTATGGAATCAAACGGGTGAACCTTGCGGTTAACAGCATCCTTATACTGTGTATATGGGAGATATCCTCCGAAGAGCGCAGCATCTACATGACGGTATACCTCGATATCAGGATATTTTGCCAGAACAGCATTCAATGCATCCATATCATCAACACCGCCCTTGAATGTTGTCCCCATTGCGTAAACCATAAGTGCGGGACGGTCCGGAACCAGCCTGCTTTCAAGCTCTTCCGGAATCATACGTCCATGCTCATCTGAAGGTACAAGCACGAGGTCAATATTCTGCACATCGGCCAGCCGCATGTTGGAATAATGCGCTGCATCCGATACATACATAACAGGTTTTTTCTGCGTTTTCTTCTCAAGATATTTTGAGCCGAAATAAATTCCGTGGCTGTTGCCGTCAGTTCCGCTAAACGTGACAAGGCCCCAAAGATTATTCAGATCAAAACCATAATGCGGTCCGAAGAAATCAATGACAGCACGCTCAAATTTCAGCGCATTGAGGTGACCGCCCTCATGAATCTCAAACGGGTCTCCGGCATTATTTACCATAGCCCTGTATGAATGAGAATCCAGATACCATTTGTAAAACTCAGTCAGATGGATATCATGATTGGCAGGATAGCCGAAATCATACGCCTTGTGCGTGTCAATATACTCAGCATATTTATCAAGTACCGCCTGTTCCGCCGAGGTCGGAGCTGAATATGCTGTGCTGCAGGAAATCCCCAAAATGACCGCAGCAGCCAAAATACCTGCCGCTTTTTTTACCCCTTTAGCCTGAATAAACCTCATTCTTTTCCCTCCCGTTCAACTTGAACAAAATAATTTTCACACTAGGGATATATTTGACACAAAAAAAGAATTTCCTGCTTTTTAATTGAATTTTCAAACAAAAAGCAGATGCCGTAAGACATCTGCCAAAAATTCACAGCGACCGCAAGGCCGCCAAAAGTTCTTCATTTTCTTCTCTTGTTTTGACCGCGACGCGGACAAACATATTATCCAGTCCGGGGTAGTTAGAGCAGTCACGCAGGAGAAAGCCTTTTTCGCGCATTCGGGCGCAGAAAGCTCCAGAGCATACCCACTCTTCACCAAGATGGATAAGTATAAAATAGACCGTCTGTTCAAATAACTTAAATCCCCAAACCGTGCCAAGCTCTCCAG
>NZ_CDXDFU010000072.1:0-13766 GCF_978017985.1 Schwartzia sp. (in: firmicutes)
CGCCATCCCAGTAGTTCGGGTTCTTAGTCAGGACGCATTTATCACGCGTGAAGCTCTCGCAGACATACGGGCCTGTGCAGATAGGACCCTGTTTTGCAAAATCACGGCCTTCCTTCTCAGAGGAAACATCAACAATCAGCCACAGCGGATCTGCCAGCTGACCCGGGAGATTCGGTACAGGCTTCTTCGTCTTAATGATGAGCTCCTGACCCTTTGCCTCAATACTCTCATATTCGAAGAATGTCTTAGCGCGGTTCTGTTTTGCGAATACGCGCTCAATGGACTGTTTAACAGCCTCAGCCGTCAGCGGCTTGCCGTTGGAGAATTTAACGTTGTCACGGATTTTGAACGTCCATGTAAGATGGTCATCACCGATTTTCCAGCTTTCAGCCAGCCACGGTTTAGCGTTCATTTTCTCATCAAATCTGGAGAGCGTTTCGCCCATACCATAACGCATAACTACCCAAGCAAAGTAGTTCTGTGTCGGCTCAAGAGTATCAGCGAAGTTCGTGACACCGACCTTCAGGACCTTGGAGTCGCCCTTTGCGCCGCCTTTGTCACCACCGCCGCAGCCTACGAGCATCGTAGCTGCCATCGTGACAGCGAGACCTGCCATAACACTTTTCTTAAGTTTGTTGCTAAATACCATTCTGTGTACCTTCTTTCATAAATATAGATATAACAAAAATGCTGCCTAACTTAGTGAGAGCGGTTCGGATCTGTAAGATCCCTCAGGCTGTCGCCCCAAAGGTTAAATGAGGAAACAACAAAGAGGATTGCAAGACCCGGGAAAATCATTGCCCAAGGTGCCATCTGCATAACCTGACGGCCCTCGTTCAGCATGAGACCCCATTCCGCTGTCGGCGGCTGTGCACCGAAACCAAGGAATGAAAGACCCGCGATTTCCATAATCATGGAACCGATATCCATAGCGCCCGTGACAATGACCATCTGCATGATGTTCGGGACGATATGGCGGTGAAGAAGCGCCACCGGCTTAGTACCGTTTGTAACGGCTGCCTGAATGAACTCGCTCTGTACAAGCTTTAATGTAAGGCTTCGTCCGAGACGGGCATATTTCGTCCAGCCGACAACTGCAAGAGCCAGCACCGTGTTTACCACGCTGCCGCCAAGAACACCGGCAATAGCGATAGCAAGTACGATGCCCGGAAACGCCATCATCATATCGGTAATACGCATAAGGAAGGTGTCGACCTTGCCGCCGCAGTAGCCCGCGATAATACCGATAAGCGTGCCGATAGATGCCATCAGAAGAACAGTGATGAGCGTCATGGAAAGAGAAACGCGGGCACCGTAGATTATACGCGTGAAGCAGTCACGGCCCAGCTTATCCGTGCCGAACCAGTGCTCGGCAGAGGGAGGGAGCATAGACGCTGACATATTGGAAGCATACGGATCAGCACTGCACAAAAACGGGCCGAACGCTGCAACAAAAACAATAAAAAGAATCACGCCGCTGAAAAAACGGAATACATTCTTTTCATTCTTAAAGAACTTCAACTTATTTCCCTCCTCTCTTCTTGAGTCGCGGATTCAGAATATAATAGGAAGCATCAACCAAAAGGTTAATGATCATATACAGTATTGCAATCCAAAGAACAAATCCCATGAGCAGAGGGAAGTCACGCATCATGATGGAGCGGACTGCCATAAAGCCAAGTCCGGGCCATGAGAAGACCATCTCGACGACAGCAACGCCGCCCAAAAGCCAGCCGATATATGTACCGAGAAGGGTAACAAGCGGCAGGCAGGCATTCGGAAGCACATGGTGCCAAAGAATCTTGTTCATTGGAATGCCTCGGGCCTGAGCGCCTGTAACATAATCCTTGCCAAGCTCCTCAAGCACAGCAGTGCGCACCTGGCGCGTGAATTTCGATATCATAACGATGGAAAGTGTTGCCGCCGGAAGAATCATGTGACGCACATCAACCTCACCGCCCGAAATCGGGAACATTCCCAGCTTCAATCCGAAGATGTAAAGCAACAGAAGACCTACCCAGAAGCTTGGCATGGAAACGCCGAGGAAGGAAAGTCCACGGGAAAGATAATCAATAAAAGAATTGCGGTAAACCGCAGCCGCGATACCTACCGGCACAGAAACCACCAGCATCATGAGTACAGCCGTTCCCGTAAGCACCAGCGTACCTGGAGCACCCAGCATCATGCGATCGATAACCGGCATCTTTGCTGAATAGGAAATACCCATATCGCCGTGAAGAAGTCCCGTCAGCCAGTTCAGATACTGCATGTGAAACGGCAGATCAAGGCCGAGCTCGTGACGTGTTTGCTCAACTACCTCTGCAGATACCAGCGTATCACCTGTTTCCAAAATCGCATCAACGGCATCACCAGGTGCGATATACGTAAGTCCAAAGGTCAGAATCGTTACACCAATGAGTGTAATGATCATCTGCCCGAACCTTTGCAGCAGTTCTTTTCTACCCAAAATTTTTCTCCTCCTAAAATAAAAATACTCCGAACCCATCCCTTCATAGCTGATTCAGAGCAGTGCCGTGTTTTTTATAAAAAGGCAAAAAAACACAAGCCACCCATCTCCTCATCAACCGTGAGTCAACCAATGGATCTTGTTACGAGCAGGCTTTCTGACTTGAACGCACGCACTCTTCATCTTCCGCTGCTGTCGGAAAATCAAGACTGTCATGGTCTCACAGTTGCGGGACAGCGCAGGATTCTCACCTGCTTTCCTTTTCCCCACCAAACACACTTGGGCACCCATAACGTCCTACTATGTATTTAGGCGCAGTCACCTAAATTAAATCTATAAGAAAGGATACACTGTATAGCTATCATACAGTGTATAGGTAAATAGACCTATCTTTTAACAACAATTCAATAATCATTTAATGGTTTTTATTTACATTTAAACAACCGGACCCAATAAAGCTGCATTTTTTATCGCCTTCAGGACATATAAAAGACCTCAGCCAAGCTTGGCTGAGGTCAGTCTAAACACTGGTATTTCGGGGGGACAGCCGAATCTGAATGGGAACCAGCTTCCGTTTCCGCAATGAACGTACCCAAAGGTTATACCTACTATATACTTTCCTCTCAAATATTTGAAGACAGGTGGGACGAGAGGAACCCCAAAAGCATCCAGCTGCCCTCCGTGAGTATGTCCCGTAAGTGCCAGTGTCACGCCGTATTCTGCAGCATCATCAATAAAATCAGGGTGATGAGCCAGGAGTATACTTACTGCATCTTTAGGAACATTATCCATGGTTTCCTTCATAAATGATTTTTCCAGTTCTTCAAAGCGCGGGCGTATTCTCGGATAATCAACTCCGCAGAAGTAAATCGGGCGTGTGTCCTTAACTACACAGGCATTATCATTTGCAAGCACGCGAATCTGAGTTTTTGCCAAAGCCTTTTTCGTGCGGCCTATGTTGCGGAAATACTCATGATTGCCATAGCAGAACCATATTCCCTGTGGAAATGCTCCGCAAAATCCGTTAATTATTTCAGCCGCCTCTTCATTTATGTCATCATCATCAAAGAGATCTCCTGTTATTACAAGAGCATCTGCTTTTGTTGCGGCCGCCTGCTCCATTAATCGTCTTAAATCCTTCAAAGAGTAAAAGAGCCCCAGATGTACATCGCTCAGCTGGGCAATTTTGAATCCCTCCGCTTTAGCTCCGAGTCCTTCTACAGGAACATCAAAGCTGCGCACGACAGTTTCCGTTCTTTCAACTGCCGTTCCGTACGCAGCTCCGATTGCCGCAGCCGCAGGAAGTGCCAGAGAGCCTTTAATAAACCGGCGTCTGCTCATATCCTGAGGTGTCGCTTTATCGTTTTCCTTCCTATTATATGTGTGCACGATTTTTCTAAGCAGCCTCACCAAAAGAGCAGCTGCCCCGAAAAAAAGCTCTGCCATCCATACTGCCGTCATGAACATAAGCCCATATTTTAAAAAGGTATCCGAAGCCCAGGGAATATGACGTCCGACAAAAAGGAGCACAACTGATACCACATCAAAAATCACAAGCAGCTTTCTTGCGGTACCACGCTCACGTTCTGACGTGACAATATCAAGGCCCCACCACGCCAGACCGCCCACGGTAAACAACACCATCAGCAGCATTAACCAGAAAAACCACACATTTATTCCCGCCTTTATTTACACATATAATCTTTTGTACCTTAAACCGGTACGATTTTTTCTTAATTATCCGAAGAAACTATGAAACCTCGCTGAATAAAATGAACTTGTTCCGTTAAATAGCGCATACAAAAAAACTGCCGCACCAAATGGTACGGCAGAAGTCTTCAAAGACATTTAACAAGCCCGCTATGCGAGCCCCCGAAGATGTGCAAGCTCAGCCTGCTTTTCCGAATAGTACCACCGGATTGATTTTCCGATAGCACAGCGGATAGCATCAAGCTTCCCCTGCTGAGCGAGTTTCTTCAGCCTATTTGCGTCAAATCCACTGATCGACAAATAGCTGGCTGACAAGAACCCGCCTCGTTTTAGATGATTTCGATAATCTGCACTGTCCCGTCGGTCCATTACCACGTTACGAATTGCCATGAATATCCCCCCAGCAGTGAACTCCAAGGCACCCGGATTGTCCGGCTGTCTCAGGTTGTGCACGGTCGGAGTGTGCCCTCCGCCATGCAGAGTGGTGTCATTCATCTCAAACGACAGCTATATTATAACACATGTATGTAAATATGTACACTTTTCCTCAAAAGTTTACACTTTATGCATAGCTTTTTACTTAAAATTACATTTAATTTACACTTTTCAAATCATCACTTTCCGCTTCAGCAGTGCATTCTGCAAAAAGCAAAACCACGAATGCCTTTTTGGCATTCGTGGTTTTTTATCAGAAAAAGAGACCGCCCTGAATCCAGAAGTGTCCGTTTCCGTAATGTGTATCCGACAATGGTTTCTCAGCACCTATACGCCATGCATAATCACAGCGGATAAACCATTCATTCTGCTTGGACCATATAAGTCCGATACCTGCACCCTGCAGGGAACGGCGGTTTTCTCCAACCGAGTTTTTACGGTTGTACCAGATTCCGCCATGATCAAAGTAAGCAGCAGCCTGAAGGGACTGTGTTTTTTCTCCAAGCGGGAGAACCCAGCGCATCTCAGCACGGGCAATATATCCCATATCTCCCGAAGCCTCACTCTGCGGATACGCTCTTACGCCGGAGATACCGCCGAGCGAGATATGCTCGGAGCTGTCAAGATTATTAAATGCGTACTGACCGCGCAGAGAAAGCAGTGCATAAAGTCTGTTGTTCAAATCCTGACGGCGGAGAATATTAAGATTTAGCTTACGGTATGTACCAAAGGCACCGGAGCGCTCATAAATCTGACGCGTCATGTCATTGTTGAAGCACAGCCAGCCGTATTTGAATTCTGTTCTCCATGAAGTTGCGCCGTTGGAATCCTGCTCATCTCCGTAAACAGAAAGAACAGCGGCATCACTGTGCTTATCCGAATAATGACCGAGCGGAGTGTTTTTCTCAAGGTCGTCCAGTTCACTTCTGTTATATCTGAGTCCGACATAAAGATTATTTCTGTTGCTGCGGCGGACAGCATATTCGAATCCGGCCGTAGCTATGTGAGCCGTACCATACGCATCAAGAGCATCATACTCTTTGCCGAGGGAGTAACTCAAAACACTGTAGCCTGCATTAAAGCGAAGTCCATCTGTAATAACAGGAATCGTGTAGTTTACTCCTCCGTTGAAAAGCTTGCTGCCTGTGGTTGTCGCGGTTATCCCGAAATGATCGCCCTCATGGGCAAGATTAAGAAAATCATAGGACAGAGATGCTTCAGTATATCCCGTATAGCGGTTGCCGTAGTTATCTACAGTAAGGGAACCCTGTTTACCGGAATGCGGATGCAGGTCAATGACAAGATCTACACTGCCGTCAGCCTTACCCCTGGAGAGAGTTGCCTTTGCGTCAGCTCCTGCAAGGTCAGACATGAGCCACACAGCTCTTTCGAGATTATCCTTGCGGATATATTCTCCTCTTTTCAGTCTCCTGCTTTCTCTCTCAAGCACCGAATCATGAATCGATGTGTAGTTATTGATTTTTATGTCGCCGAGCTTTCCGACGGTTACTGTATATTCTACAATGCCGCCCGTTATCTTCTGTACCGGCAGATACACACGGGCTGTCATGTAGCCTTTGTCGTGGAAATATTTCGTGAGCTTATCTGCCCCGGCCTGAAGTTCCTTAAATGTAAGCAGTTTGCCTTTTTTATCTTCAAGAAGTTTTACAAGCTTTTCCTCAGGGAAAATGTCCTGCCCCGTAACGATAAAGCCATTTGTCTGTACCTTAAGCGTATCAGGAGCATTAAGTTCAGGTTTTTCTTCTTCCGGCAGCTCGATCTCCACATCGCCCATAACCGGAGAAGTATCTCTCTTTTCCTGCAATTCCTCGTATAAGCGTCCTGCCGACGGACGATCAGTTTCCGGCAAAGGTATCGCAGCATAGGCACTCATTACGTTCGTCCCAAGAACGCCTGCAAGCAGCGCTCCCATCATCAAAGTCCGCATTTTCCGCCTTTTTTTCAGCATCCCATTCTCTTCTTTCCGATTAAATTTGTCTTGCAGGCCAAACACTCCACTATTTCCCCATTCTCACATCGGCCTATAGTCTCTATTTTAACATCGAAAACGAAAATTGCAAGGTAGGATATTTTTCTTATTATAACGGATTTTTGTCCTATCATTTAGGAGATCAATTTTGACTGAATATTTCTGACAAAGTATAAAAAAAGTCGACCGGAAAAAATCCGGTCGACGGGATGGTTTGTGATTTTTCCGCTTAGGAGCTTGCAAGAAGCTCTGCCCAGTAGAGACGGCCATCTTCGCCACGCGTCACGGCTACACCCATCTGAGTGTAATGGCTGTTCAGAAGATTTGCCCGATGTGTCGGCGATGCCATCCAGGCACGCACGATCTTTTTTGCATCTTCTGTTCTGCTGACAGCGAGGTTTTCACCAAACCAAGCGTAGGATTCATTATTAAGTACGGTCTTTACATCGCGGCCGTCCGGACGGACATGTCCGAAAACAACCCCGGCTTCCGATGCACGGACTGCAGCAGCATTTGCAAGGCTGACGTTGTACGTAAGCGGGCGAACGCCTGCAGCTGCGCGCTCTACATTTACATGATAGAGCACCTCTGCTTCGAGGCTGGAAGCAAAAGCCGTAGAAGCCGCAAACAGAGCTGCCATCATGACTAACAGAGAAATGATCGTCCGCAGGTTTTTCATGATACTCGCCCTCCGTTTCGCTTCAGAATGATTTTTAAAGCACTAAGCTTCCACACTCGTACTTTCGGAGATTAATCCGGGAATCATCTGTCGCAAAACCGGCCGGTCCTCTGCGCCTGAGCGCTGAGTTTCCTGTCAGTGCGGTCCATAGCATGGGCCGCAGATGGGCAGCTGCCATATGCAGTTTTCAAGGTTATCCTACACCTTTATCATATCATTCCGCTTATCTTCCGTCAATGAAATTTCATAAAAAAGAGTGCCTATTGTCCTAATTTCAAGACATAAAAAAGATGCACCGTTCAACGAACCAGTGCATCACTTTTTACTTCCCAGTAGCATTCTTCACGTACGGCACAATCACCGCAGCTGCGCGACCAAAAATCCGCCAGGTCAAACGCTTCCAAGAGATTTTTCGGTTTATTTGTTTTCCATTTCTCAGCTTCCGCCGCAGAAATATGGCTGCAATGTTCTTTGATAATCTGTTGAATCAGAAGAATATCCTCATCTGCTGCTCCGCAATCCTTAAGTATAATCCCCGCAAGTCTCGCACCTGCCGCATGATGGGACTCTCCCGTTGTGTACTGAGCAGTGCGGCCGATATCATGGAGCAGCGCCGCCGAGTAAACAAGCTCTCTTCTATAAGGCAGCCTTTCCTCCAAAACAAGAATGTAGCATATACGGGCCACATTCAGAGCATGGACCATATCATGATGGCAAAAGGTACGTTCCTTTTCCAGTTCAAAGCATTTCTGCATATTTTCCCGAAAAAGCGGATGCCGCAAAATCTGTTCTACGATTTCATCCATTTCCATCCGCTCCTATCCGAGAGTCAAAATTCCTTTTCTGAGAGAACGTCCCGCCGACATAATAGCTGTAGCCACTATGCCATCGCTGTGTATAGACTCATGATTTTTAACATAGACAATGTAGTCACGGATTGTCTCGTCAAGGCACTCCGAAAGCTTCAGCGCGATGGAGCGTACTATATCCTCAACGAATTTCGGGCCGCCCCCTACTTCGTTATATTTTCCTTCTTCGTCATAATATCCGCCAAGATAAGAAACCTCTGTTACCCATTTTTCATCAGGACGCTTCAAAATGGAGAATGTCGGTGCTGATGCACTTTCCGCAATCAGTTCGGCAAAACCTGCAATCGTTACATCGGAACTCTCCGAAAGCTCAACCGTAACAGTGATAGTAGATTTCTGATTATGCGCGCCGAATCCGCTTCTATAAATTTTCTCGCGAAGCTCCGGTGAAAGCTTTTCGATTTCTTCCCGTTCTGCCTCACTGATGTTGTTTTTGAGCAGGCTCAGCTCCTTTGAGCATGGGCAGAGACTCATCTCCGTGGTTTCAACGGTAAGATAATTTTTCATCTCCCCGTTCTCAAACACAGATGCCATGGAAACTTCAACTGCCTTAGGCGCGGAAATTCCCGTCACAGGCGTCACCTGCTGCAGAAGATACGGAAAATCTGCTGCAACGGATACATCGGCAGTTCCCTCGTCATGTGCCTCAAGGAGTGCATTTGCGAGCGGCGCCAGTGTCTGAAATCCGTCCGGAGTTTCCTCAATAACGCGGCGTATAGTTCTCCCTATCCGCGACATATTAATTCCTTTTACGCTCTCGTCCAAAGAACAGTACGACCGCATGGACGCAAGCACATACTCAGTACCGTCCGGCGTACAGATCGGAAGACGAATACGGATATTTTCTGTTCCGACATTTTCTATATATAGATGTGGGAAACCTTTTGTCTGCTTCTGCACATCCGGTAATTTGCTCATATATTCTTTCCTCTCTTGCTCATCAATTCATAAGTTCATACTCTAAAAGCAGCGTGCCATTTTCATTGAGCCGCTTCACCGAGCACAACTTCATTGATACATCAAGCTTCGCTCCGATAATCAGCGGTTTTCCTTCTCCGAACAGCTTCGGCTCTACTGTAAGCAGCAGACGGTCAACAAGCCCGGCCTTCACAAAAATCAAGTTTGTTTTCGGTCCTCCGAGCAGCACAACCTTTTCATGTCCGTCCGCGGCTATGCGTGAAACGACGCTCTCCGCGTCACCACTAACGTAAAACACATTCTTAAAGGAAGGAAGATTCTCTTGCGTCGTAAGCACATAGTACGGTCTGGGCATATCGCCCTTTCCCTCAAAGGAGTTTCGACCGGTAATGACAGCATCAGAGGCGCGCACAATGCTCAAAAACGCCTCCCTGTCCTCAGCAGATGCCCATGCAAAAGAGGGACCGTCCTCGCCATGTGTCACAAAACCGTCTGCACTCATGACCATAACCATCGTTATCTCCATCGGTCTTCCTCCCTGTTCTTTTCTGTCGATTTTTTAATTATACCGCTAATAGCAATGTTTTTCCATAAGTAAAATCTTCCTTTAATAATGCAATCCATAAGAACCGCAAATCGCAATTTTATTCTTATGTTTACATAAAATTTTTCCGAAAAATCTATAGCACTATAATCATAAAACGTATATAATAAAAGAAATATTTTTTATTACGGAAACACTCTTTCGTTTCCGCTGGGAGGAGTCATTATGCAAACTGAGGCCAAGCCGGCTTTTTCCGTCTCGGATGAGCTTGCTAATCAGATCGACCGTGTGCTCGAAGCACACGAGCATGATGCTACGCAGATTGTCGGCATCCTGCTCGAGGTACAGGACCTGATTCCGCAGCAGTACGTCCCTGAAGCTGTGGCGTTCTATATCGCGGAAAAACTGCCGATTAAAGTGTCGATTATTTACGACTGTCTGACTTTCTACTCGAGTCTGTCCGATAAACCGCGGGCAAAATACCCGGTACAGGTCTGCCGTTCAGTTGTATGCCGTGTTAACGAAAGCGACTCTCTTTTGTCCACTCTCAAGAAGATCCTCAACATCGAAGTCGGCGAAATCACCTACGACGGCCGTTTCATGATTGAAGAGGTTCCATGCTTCGGTGCCTGCGATGTGGCTCCCGCGATTCGAATCAACGGACATGTCTACGGCCATCTTGACACGCCCGAAAAGGTACGTTCGGTGCTTTCATCCCTGATGTAAAGGAAGGAGCTGTTTTTCTTGAGCAGTGAAGTTCGTTTCATAACAAAGAATTTTGGAAAATACGATCCTGATTCCATTGATTCATATCTTTCCATAGGCGGATTTTCCGCACTGAAAAAGGCTGTCGCTATGGACGGTGAAGATATCGCGTCCATTATTGCGGAAGCAAAAGTAAAAGGCCGCGGCGGCGCTGCATACGACATGGGCCGCAAATGGTCTCAGGCCCGTGCAGTAAAGGGCGAGCACAAGCTTGTTATCTGCAACGCGGACGAAGGCGAAACATGCACATTCAAAGACCGCGAGCTTATCAAAAATGATCCCTTTAACCTTATCGAAGGCATGATTATCGGTGCTTACACGGTACAGGCGCAGGATGGCTATATCTATATGAGGGAAGAATACCGTCACCTTCGCTCCAGACTTTTATCTGCCATCAAGCAGGCTGAAGAGCGCGGCTTCCTCGGTGAAAATATTCTCGGAGTTAAAAGCTTCAATTTCCGTCTGCACCTCTATTCCGGGGCCGGCGCGTACGTCTGCGGAGAAGGCACGGCACTTATTCGTTCCATCGAAGGCAAGGCAGGCCGTCCCCGCATGAAACCGCCTTTCATAAAAGTCAGCGGAGCATTTGCACTTCCGACATGTATCAACAACGTAGAAAGCTTCTCTATCGTTCCCCACCTCCTTCTTGATGACGAGAAGGTTTACACGAGCTGCGGAAGCGGTGAATCCCTTGGTACCAAGCTTGTCAGCGTAGGAGGAAACGTAAGGAAACCCGGTGTCTATGAAGTTCCTTTCGGAACGACAGTCCGTGAAATCATCTTCGGTCTTGCTGAGGGTATCCCTGACGGACGTCATCTCCGCCTTATCCAGTTCGGCGGAGCATCAGGCAAAATCAGCGACGAACGTGTCCTTGACACCCCGTACACCTACGACGACCTTAAAGCGGCGGGAGTAGACGTTGGAACAGGCTCTCTCCTTGTTATCGACGACCGTACAAGCGTTATCGACTTCCTCAGATACACACAGGCATTCTTCTCTCATGAAAGCTGCGGACAGTGCACACCGTGCCGTGAAGGCAACCTTCATATGAAGCTCCTTCTGGACAAACTTGCAGCCGGTGAAGCCCATGCATGTGATATCGCAAAAATGAAAAAAATCGCCAACATAATGACGCTCACTTCCCTGTGTGGTCTCGGTGAAGCGGCACAAAGCGCATTGCTCTCCGCCATGAAAATCTTCCCGGAGACCTTTGCTGTGGGAGGTGCTCACTAATGGAAATGGTTCATCTTAAAATAAATAATATTCCGGTGGAAGCTCCGAAGGGTACAAAAATTATCGAAGCGGCAAAACGCATCGGTATTGATATCCCACACCTCTGCTACCACCCTGACCAGCGTGTAAAAGCCCGCTGCCGTCTCTGCTCCGTACAGGTAGCCGGCAAGAAAAAGCTCCTTGCTTCCTGCTCCACAGAAGTATGGGAAGGCATGGAGGTCTTTACTGATACTCAGGTCGTTCGTGATGCTCAGGTAGGCATTCTTCAGCTCATCATGGCAGACCACGGCGGCAACTGTCTCACATGCTCCAGAAACGGCACATGCGAGCTGCAGGCGCTCTGCACACGTTTTAACATTCTCGACCCGCATCTTACAAACGTTAATAAGAAACGTCAGGCAGTCAACACAAATCCGAGTATTGTGCGCGACCCGTCCAAATGTATCAAATGCGGCCGCTGCATTCGTGCCTGCAAAGACGTACAGGGTATCGAGGCAATCACCTTTGCAAACCGCAGCGATAAAATCATCGTTACAACCCCATTCGATATTCCTATGGAAAAAACGGACTGCACACTCTGCGGACAGTGCAGCCTTGTATGCCCCACGGGCGCTATCGTAGAAAAGGATGACACACAGCTCGTGCTCGACGCCCTGCAGGATCCCGAAAAACATGTAGTCGTGCAGGTCGCTCCTTCCGTACGCGTTTCCATTGGTGACGCATTCGGACTTGAGCCCGGTGCTATTGTTACAGGCCAGATGGTCACAGCCCTCAAAATGCTCGGCTTCAACAAGGTATTTGATACGAACTTCGGTGCTGACCTCACGATTATGGAGGAGGGCGCGGAATTTATCCACCGTGTGCAGAATGGCGGAGTTCTTCCAATGATGACCTCCTGCAGCCCGGGCTGGGTTAACTTCATCGAAAAACACTATCCGGAGCTTCTGCCGCATGTTTCCTCGGCAAAATCTCCGATGTCCATGTTCGGCGCGATTGCAAAGACATATTATCCGAAAATCACGGGCATCCCGGTTGATAAAATCTTCACCGTTTCCATCATGCCGTGTACAGCGAAGAAATTCGAAGCTGCAAGGCCTGAAATGGGGCGTGACGGCCGCCGCGATGTTGATGCTGTCCTCACCTCCCGCGAGCTTATTAAGCTTATAAAATACGAAGGTCTGAATCTCCGTACTCTTCCTGAGAGCGATTTTGACAGCCCGCTTGGCACGAGCACAGGTGCAGCCGCAATCTTCGGCAAAACAGGCGGTGTTATGGAAGCTGCTCTCCGTACGGTTTACGAAAAGCTTACAGGAAATGACCTGCCGGCACTTGAATACAACTCAATCTGCCTCGGAAAGCCTGCAAGCTACCCGCACCTGAAGCAGGTTCGCCCGAACGTTCGTGAGGCAAGCTTTGAACTTGGCGGCAGAACTATCCGCATTGCTGTCGTTCACACACTTCTTGCTGCACGTCTCATGATGGAGGAAGTCAAAAAAGGCACAGCCAATTACGACTTTATCGAAATCATGGCATGCCCCGGCGGATGTATCGGCGGCGGCGGTCAGCCTATCGGCACCACAAATGCAAAACGTGACGAGCGTATCCTCGCCCTTGAGCAGATTGATAAGGACCTTCCGCTCCACAAATCCCATGAGAATCCTGACATCCAGACACTTTATAAGGACTATCTCGGTGAACCGCTGGGTGAAATGGCGCACAAGCTCCTGCACACACACTACCACAAAGTACCTTTGATGTACGAATACCACTGATATCATAAAAGCCCCATCCTTTCGAGGATGGGGCTTTTAATGTATCTTATGTGTGATTCATATTTACTTTTCAGCAGCCAGATACGCTTCCTCAACTGCTGCCTTTATTTTGTCGTAATCGTCACCGGGAGAAGCCTCAAAAACCTTCTTTCCTGCGACAAAAAGGGTTGGAACATAATAATACATACCATGAAACTCTTTAAGCTTTTCAGGCTCTTTATTCTCATCAATAAATACCACTTCAATTCCGGGATGACTTCCCATTAGCTCGTCAAATGCCTTATGTGCTTTTGCACAGTAAGGACACCCTGCCATTTCAACCATAGTAATCAAGACATTCCCTCCCATCATTACGGATAATCACCAAGCTTAATTACCTTCTGC
>NZ_CDXDFU010000073.1:0-4466 GCF_978017985.1 Schwartzia sp. (in: firmicutes)
CAAGCTCATAAGCGCTGTATATTACATCGAGATCTGCTTCGGGCTGCGTTTTCCGTGCCAGCTCGATAATGTCTTCAATTGTTACGGTATCTGTTCCTTTATCATTCATCGGGTATCTCCCTATGATATATACTTTTCTTCAATATTTTGAGTATAACGCCTTCATTCAAGTTTTGCCAAGGGCAAAACTTCCTCTGTCAGCGTTTCAACTAGGCGGGATACATACTCACCGCCTGTTATTTGCCCCTGCCTCCACCTACAGAGGCAGTGGACATCTTTTGCCGAGTTATAACATCTGAGTAAATTTCTTTCCACGACAGACAACGATTTATTAACACTTTTCTTTACATTTTTTCATCATGGAAATAAAATAGAGTTGTTTAATCTTTGGGAGGGATACAACTGTGATTTCTAAAGAACGTTTATCAAAGCATTTCTCTGAGATGGAAAAAATCTCAACACCGAATGAAAAACCCGGCATCTTCCGCCTTGCCTTCTCCGACAGCGACTGGCAGGGACGCGAATATCTCATAAATCTTATGAAGGACGCAGGTCTTTCTATACGTATTGATTCCTTCGGCAATGTCATAGCACGCCGCGAAGGAAAAAATCCGTCCCTGCCTGCCATTATGTTCGGCTCTCACGGTGACAGCGTACCATCAGGCGGCAACTATGACGGTGTCCTCGGCGTTCTCGCTTCTATTGAGGTCATGCAGAGCCTTGAGGAAGAAAACTTCCAAAACGAACACCCGCTTGAAGCAGTTATCTTCATGTGCGAGGAATCCAGCCGCTTCGGAATGGCAGAGCTTGGCAGCCGCGTAATGCGCGGTGAGCTTTCCGCAGATGACCTTCATAACCTCAAGGGCAAGGACGGAAAATCTCTGTACGAGGTTTTGAAATCCAGAGACCTGTTCCCCGAAAAACTTTCCGAGGCCGTTTACAACGACCCGCTTAAAGCCTTTCTTGAGGTTCATATCGAACAGGGAAAGGTTCTCGAATACGAAAAGACACAGATTGGTGTCGTAACAGGCATCGCCGCTCCCACACGTATGCGTGTCTTCCTGCACGGCAAGGCAGACCACAGCGGAGCAACACCAATGGGAATGCGCTCCGATGCTCTGTGCGCCTCCGCTGAAATCACGCTGCTTGTTGAAAAGCTTGCTTCCGAGCAGCAGAATCCGCCCGCAGTCGGAACAGTAGGTATTCTCAATATTACTCCCGGTGTCATGAATGTTATCCCCGGTGACGCGGAAATGGGAATAGATATCCGCAGCATCGACAAAGACGCGAAAGCAAAGATTGTTGAAACCCTCAAAAAAGGAATCGAAATTGTCTGCAAAAAGCGCGATATTGACTACGAAATCAAGGTGATTTCCGACGAAACACCTGTCCCGCTTTCTGCTCCCGTGGTAGATTATTTAAGCTCCCTATGCGAAGAGGAAGGCGTTTCCTACAAGCGTATGCCCAGCGGCGCAGGTCACGATACAATGTTCTGGGCGCCCTACGCTCCCGCGGGAATGCTTTTCATTCCGTGCAAAAACGGCATAAGCCATAACCCTGCTGAGCACGCCGAAATGGACGATATCTACTGCGTCACAAAGCTTCTGGAAAAAGCAGTCAAAAAGCTGTCGCAGGAAAGCTTCAAAATCTGAACACAAAAAAAGAGAACCGCGTAAACGGTTCTCTTTTTTTGCCTTTATCCCAGCTTCTGTGCAAGCAGCTGATTTACCATCTGCGGATTTGCCTTGCCTTTGGACTGCTTCATAACCTGTCCGACAAGCGCCCCGATGGCTTTTTTGTTTCCGCTCTTGTAATCTTCAACCGGCTTCGGATTGTCAGCGATTACTTTATCGACAATCTCCTCGATTGCTTTCGTATCAGTAATCTGAACAAGCCCCTTTGCCTTGACGATTTCTTCAGGAGCGTCCTTGGAAGTCCACATTTCTTCAAAGACTGTCTTTGCTATCTTCGAGGAAATAGTTCCCTTTGTAATCATCTGAATCATCGCCGCAAGACGTGCAGGCTCCACAGGGGAATCTACGATAGTCTTGTTCTCAGCATTCAGATGCTTAGCAAGCTCGCCCATTATCCAGTTAGCCGCAAGCTTTGCATCAGCGCCGCCCGCAACGACCTCATCAAAGTATTCTGCCATCGGACGTGATGACGTGATAACGCCTGCATCATAATCCGAAAGGCCGTATTCTTTTTCAAGGCGTTCGCGTCGTGCGTCCGGAAGCTCAGGCAGCTCCTTGCGGTATGCCTCAATCTGCTCGTCCGTCGTGACGATTGGCGGAAGGTCAGGCTCCGGCATGTAGCGGTAGTCGTGAGCATCTTCCTTGCTGCGCATGGAAAGCGTAATTCCACGGTTCGGGTCCCATGTACGCGTTTCCTGCACAATGTGTCCGCCGTCCTCAAGAACCTCCGTCTGACGGTCAATCTCGTAGTCGATTGCGTCAACGAGGGATTTGAAGGAGTTGATGTTCTTCATTTCCGTACGGGTTCCCAGCTCTTTTGAGCCTACAGGACGAATGGAAACGTTAACATCGGCGCGGAGGTTGCCCTCCTCCATGCGGCAGTTGGAAACATCGATGTATTCCATGATTGCCTTGATTTTTTCCATGTATGTACGCGCTTCCTCAGCTGTGTGCATATCCGGCTCGGATACGATTTCAAGCAAAGGAACGCCGGTACGGTTGTAATCAACATTTGAAGACGCGGAATCCTTGATGGTGTTTCCGGAGTGAACCAGTTTTCCTGCGTCCTCCTCCATGTGGATACGTGTAAGGCGGACACGTTTCTTTTCGCCCTCTACATCAATATCTACCCAGCCATGTTCCGCAATCGGCAGGTCATACTGAGACGTCTGCCAGTTTTTCGGAAGGTCAGGATAGTAGTAGTTTTTGCGGTCGAATTTGCTGAACTTATTGATTGTGCAGTTCGTTGCAAGTCCTGCCTTGATACCGAACTCAACAACACGTTTGTTGATGGTTGGGAGAACACCCGGAAGTCCGAGGCAGACCGGGCAGACGTGCGTGTTCTGGTCGCCGCCGAAGCCCGTTTCGCAGCCGCAGAAAATCTTTGTATTTGTTTTTAATTCGCAGTGAATTTCAAGTCCGATGACTGCTTCGTATTTCATGCTTCAGCACCTCCGAGTTCTGCCATTTCCTTATGGAAGGACTGGCTCTGTTCATACGTATAAGCCGTACGAAGAAGCGTTGCTTCGTCCAGAGGTTTGCCGATGAGCTGAAGTCCGATAGGCATGTGCTTCTGACTGTATCCGCACGGAACAGAGATACCCGGCAGACCTGCCAGATTCAAAGGTACTGTGCAGATATCCTGCAGATACATCTTCAACGGGTCAGAAATCATTTCTCCGATTTTATATGCCGGTGTCGGTGCAGTCGGAGCCGCAATTACATCAACCTTTTCAAATGCGTCTGTATAATCCTTCTGAATAAGCGTACGTACCTTCAGCGCTTTCAGATAGTATGCGTCATAATAGCCTGCGGAAAGAGCATAGTTGCCGATCATAATACGACGTTTTACCTCTTCGCCGAAAAGCTTGCTGCGCGTATTCGTCATGAGCTCGACAACATCAGCACCGTCAACACGCTCGCCGTAGCTGATTCCGTCATAACGCTCAAGATTTGTAGCAGCCTCTGCCGGTGCAATCAGATAGTACGTGGAGATTGCATATTTCGTATGCGGCAGGGAAACTTCCACAATCTCAGCGCCGAGAGACTTGAGCTGTTCAATGGCATTGCGGACAGCCTTTTCTACATCCGGGTCCATTCCGTCAACGAAATATTCCTTCGGAAGTCCGATTTTGAGACCTTTAACATCCTGAACAAGAGCCTTTGTATAGTCAGGAACCTCAGCAAAGCTTGAGGTAGAATCCATGTCGTCATGGCCTGCAATAACATTGAGAACATTAGCGCAGTCAGTAACATCACGGGTGATAGGTCCGATCTGGTCCAAAGAGGACGCATAAGCCACAAGACCATAGCGGGAAACACGGCCGTAAGTCGGCTTCATGCCTACAACACCGCAGAAGGAAGCCGGCTGACGGATAGAACCGCCTGTATCGGAGCCAAGAGCAAAAATTGCGCTTCCCGAAGCAACAGCCGCAGCGCTGCCGCCTGAGCTTCCGCCCGGTACACACTCTGTATTCCACGGGTTATGCGTCGGATAGAAACCTGAATTTTCCGTAGAACCGCCCATTGCAAACTCATCAAGGTTTGCCTTGCCCACGAGAACAGGAGACTCCTTCTGAAGCTTCGTTACGACAGAAGCATCATAAGGCGGAACAAAATTTTCAAGAATTTTGGACGCGCAGGTCGTACGAACACCCTTTGTGCAGATGTTGTCCTTTACTGCGCCCGGAATACCTGCGAGAAAAGGAATATTCTCCCCTGCAGCTATCTTTTCATCTACGGCTTTAGCCTGCTCAAGAGCCTGCTCCTTCG
>NZ_CDXDFU010000074.1:0-23083 GCF_978017985.1 Schwartzia sp. (in: firmicutes)
TCAGAACCGCAAGGAGCATAAATTTGAAGAGGTGCTGCAGCTGAAGCAGCGCCTTATTGACGCGCTTTCAACCCAGTACGACGTGCTTCTTTATATCAACCCTGTTGAACACAGAATTTCCCTGATTGAAAATAATGTCACCACTGCAGGACGCGACAGACTGACGAGAATTTTTGACGGGCGTCTCTATGAGGAAAGCGTAAAAGAATACATCGACTTCTTCGTGGCCCCGGAGGATCGTGAAAGAATACGTATTGAAACCTCGCTGGATTATCTTCTTTCGCATATCGAGGAAGGTAAAAATTTCCAGCTCAAGTTCACGCTGATAAAGACTGCAGGGACACGCCATTATCTTATGCTTACATACGCGCATCTGAAGGATGCCGAGGGAAATGTTCATTTTGCATGCGGATTCCAGACCATTGATGCGGTAATGCGCGAGGAGCAGCGTAAACAGGCTGAGTTGAACGCGGCCCGTGAGGCTGCCGATGAGGCAAACAAGGCAAAGTCCAGGTTCCTCTTTAATATGTCCCATGATATCCGTACGCCGATGAATGCCATCATCGGTTTTACGAATCTTCTTCAGGAACACTTGGACGACAGGGAAACGGCGCTCGATTACATCAAAAAGATACAGTCGTCAAATGAGTTCATGCTTTCCCTCATAAATAATGTGCTTGAGATGGCGCGCATTGAAAGCGGCGAGGTTACGCTGGACGAGACGCCGACAGACTCGGTGGCGGTCATTCAGGAAATCTGCGCCGTGTTTGAGAGCCAGATGGAGGAAAAAGGACTTGAGTTCAAGCATTCATTTGATATAAAGCACCCGTTTATATGGATGGATGCCACAAAGATGCGCGAGGTAGTGCTTAATCTTATTAGCAACGCGTACAAATATACCCTTAAGGGCGGAAGCGTTATGCTCAGCGTCCGTGAGCTTGATTTCAAGGTTGGCGGAATGCCTGTTTATGAGATGAAGGTTTCCGATACGGGAATCGGCATTCCGAAGGAATTCCTGCCGCATCTTTTTGATGCTTTTTCCCGGGAAAAGACAACGACTCAGAGCGGTATACTGGGGACGGGGCTTGGACTGCATATTGTTCATGAGCTTGTGAAGCTTATGAGGGGAACTATCGATGTTTCCAGCGAGATGGGAAAAGGGACGACATTTATTATCCGTATACCTCACCGTATTGCGGAGACACCGAAGGTAACAAAGCAGAAGAGGAAAAAAGAGGCTGTGAATACGGATATTTTCCGCGGAAAACGTATTCTTTTGGCGGAAGATAACGAAATCAACGCTGAGATAGCCATAACGATTCTTGAGGATAAGGGCTTTAAGGTAGAGCTTGCTGAGGACGGCGTTATCTGTATCAACAAGCTGACAAAGGCAGAGCCGGGATATTACGACCTTATTTTGATGGATATTCAGATGCCTAATATGGACGGGTATCAGGCGACGAAGGAAATACGCGCCCTGTCAGACCCGGTCAAATCCGCTATACCAATAGTGGCAATGACGGCGAACGCTTTTAAGGAAGATATCGAGCAGGCTCTTTCCGTGGGAATGGACGGGCATATTGCGAAGCCTGTTGATGTTAAGGTCATGATGGATACGCTGGCAGAGGTCATGCAGCAGAAGCAGAGTTGACGGAAAGGCGGAGGAAAGATGTCTGTGCTCAAATGGAGGAACAAAAAAGAAGAGCATGCGGACTTGTCGGTCGATGACCTGAAAAAGCAGCTTGCTTCTGCAACAACAGAGATGAATGAGCTCATTGAGGCGCTCAATAATGTATTGTGGCTCCGCAACGACTGGAAGCGGTTCCTTTTCTACAACATTCTGACGGGAATCCTGCGCGGTCTCGGAATGGCCGTGGGCTCGACAGTGATTTTTGCCATTGTCCTCATTTTGCTCAGCCGCGTGATAGATATGAATCTGCCCCTTATAAGCGACTGGCTTTCTGTGTTTATTGATATGGTCGAGAAGAAGCGGGGAATTATGCAATGATATGAACAACGGCGGTGCTGCATGCATTGCCGTTGTTTTTGTATGTGCATTTTGCAGAACCTGTGCTTATTGAGAAAGAACGGCTTTCATGCTAGTATAGGTATAAACAGATGCATGGAAAAGGCGGTGACGGCTGTATGAGTCTTGAAAAAGAATTTAAGATGATTTTGCAGGAGCTTTCCTCCGAGGAAAATGCCTATGCGAAAATTGCCTTTGTGGGACAGCCCGGAGCCGGAAAGTCCAGCATTATCAACGCACTGCTGGGGCATAAGGCTGCCGCGACGGGACAGGGCACGGATATTACGAGAGAGGCGGCCGAGTACAGCTATTCCTTCCACCGTCTTGTCGACCTGCCGGGCTACGGCACGGACATGTTCCGTTTTCAGGACTGGAAGGAGCAGTTCAGGCCCGAACAGTATGATGTTTTTGTGTTCGTGTTCAGCGGAAAGCTGACAGGCGACGACGCGCGCATGCTGGAGGATTTGAAGGGATACGCGGAGAATCTTGACCGCCCGCGTCCCGTGTTTTTGGTGCGCAATCACGGTGAGGAGCTTGAAGATGAAGATCTTGACCGTGTGCGTGAGGACGTATATGCGCATCTCAATATGACGGAGAAGGACGCTCCTCTGTATTTTGTGGACTGTCGTTATAAGACAGGGCTGACGGCTCTTTCGGAGGCCTTCCGTGTTATGGACTACAGAAGCCTTTGGCATGACCGTGTGGAGAGCCATTTCTACAAAAAGTGCTACGATAAGCTTGAAATATGCCGAAAACGGGCACGTCAGGCAATTGACGGGCATAAGGTGGCTGCAGGCCTGAACGGAGCAAACCCGATTCCCGGGCTGGATATCGGGGTGGACATGGCGGTATATATGGATATGTTCAGCGATATCCGAAAGGCATACCATATCGGAGACAAGGATCTGTCCAGATACTCTGTTATGCCAATAGTTCGGCAGATACTGAACCTTGCAACGAAGAACGGACTCATGCTGCTTTTGAAAAACAGCGCGGGCAAGGTGTTTATGCAGAAAATATCCAAATATGTCCCGCTTATCGGAACCGCGGTGGCAGCGGGAATAGGCTACAGACTCTGCGAGTACGCGGGGGCGGAGTATGTGAACGACTGCGAGGAGGCGGCCGAAAAAATAATGGACGCACTCATGCGGGAGCAGGTAAAGGAATGGGAAAAGGATACACGGCTTTTGCTGATGTGAGGAGGATACAGAGATGGCGCTGACAGAGGAGATTTTGAACAACCTGAATCAGGCAAAAAAAGATATAGATGAGGAAATGCGCATCGCCCTTATCGGGCAGCCGGGAGCCGGCAAATCAAGTCTCATCAACCGCATAATGGGAAAGAAGATTTTCGAGACGGGAGTCCATACGGATACTACGGTGGAGGCCGACGAGGCAAAGCTGGACAAGCTCTATATAGTCGACCTGCCGGGCTACGGCACGTCACGGTTTCCGTTTGATGAATGGGTAGAAAAATTCCAGCCGCAGAATTACGACCTGTATATTTTCGTGTTTGCCGGAAAGCTGCACGATTCGGATACAAGAATGTTCCAGAGCCTTAAAATCTGGGCGGATAAACACGCCGGGCACCGTCAGCCGCTCTTTATCGTGCGCAACTTTGTGGATTCACTGTGGGACGAGGAAAAAACTCTTGATGAGCTTAAAGAGGAGGTAGTAGCTGACGTCTGCGGCAAGATGGGAGAGACAGTGCCTGTTTACTTTACCTCCTGCGCCCGTAATCCCGAGGGCATAGACGAGCTCAAGGAAGCCATAAAGAACGCAGACATACCGGGGGCGAAAAAATCCAAGTTCCTGCGGAACTTCCGCGCCACTACGCTTAAAGACCTTGAGGATAAGCGGAGAGACGCTCTTGTTAATGTGAAAAACTATGCCATTGCAGGGGCGCTGAACGGACTGAACCCTGTGCCGGGACTGGATATCAGCGTTGATGTGGGCGTAATGTGGAAGATGCTTTCGGACGTACGCGAATCCTTCGGCATAGACAGTGAAACGGAATCTAAGCTGCAGAAATATAAAATCATAGTGCCCGCGGCACGCAATGTTTTCGCGCTGATGGCGAAGGAGAGCGTAAAGAATTTCCTTGAGAAGGAAGCGGTAAACTTCCTGGGAAAAAATTTCTCCAAGTACGTTCCCTTTGTTGGACAGGCAACGGCGGCATGTGTGGGCTACGCCATGACCGTAGAGCTTGGAAAAAGATACGTGGAGGACTGCTATCAGCTTGCGCTTCGCATAATGGAAAAAATACTGGAGAATGAAAGATAAGTTTACCTGATTGGGGAAACGGTGGTGAAACGATGTTTCATGATTTCGGACGTACTATGATGGTGCTGGGCGGGGCGCTTTTTCTTATCGGCGCGCTCGTTCATTTTGGCGGAAAAATCCTGCCGCTGGGAAATCTTCCGGGAGATTTTCACTGGCAGAGCGGGAATACGTCCTTTTCTTTTCCGCTGGCAACAAGTGTTATATTGAGTATTGTGCTTACAATTCTTGTTAATTTGCTGTTTCGCTGAAGCCTTCGGTGGGGGTAGGGCGCCATGCGTATATGGGAGAACGTAAAATCACATAAGAAAGCGTATAAATACTCGCTGGGCACGGTTGTTATCGTTCTGCTGGCGGTTTTGGGTATTTTGCAGATGCTCAGCCGTGGCGCGGCATATATTTTCAATGCGGAAATGGAAAAGCAGACTCTGCTGCGGGGCACAATCCGTGTCGAGACTATTACGGCACATATCAACGGACACGTGTACTTTGAAAATCTCGAATGGCTAGATCCTACGGGAGAGCCTATTATGCTTGTCCCGAGCGGGGATTTTCATGTAAGGGTATGGGACGTTTTCACGAAGAACATCAAATCTACGACACTGCAGGAGCTGACACTTAATAATGCCGTATTCTGCGTTAAGCTTGACGAGAATATGAAGGTCGACTTTCTGAAGCAGTCGGAGGCTCTTGAAGAGCTTGGTGAACAGAAAAAGCTCGAAGAAGGCTGGGAGCAGAAGGTTAAAACCTACACTCCGGAAGAGCGCAAGCGGCGGGGAGAAGTAGAGCGGCGGGAAAGCAGAAGCAGGCTGGAAAAGCAGTTCAGAAACTTTGAATCCAGCGGTACTCATCTGAAGCTGAAGCTGGACTTTAACAAATGCAAAATGGAGCTTTTCGCCAAGGGGCAGCATTATCTGCTGAGTAATGTTGATATTAAAATGGATATTGATACCAACAAAACTGTGGATATAGATTTTTCCACAGGAACCTTCGGCGGCACAATGGTAGGCTCGGGCATGGCCATTGACGGTTACATTGACTTCACGGAAAAGCCCGTACCGCTGTGTGACATGAGTGTGCGGTTCAATGAGGTAAAGCCCTCATCTCTGGGCTTCGGCATGAATGTAAACGACCGTATGACGCTGAATACTCATTTCGACGGCCCGATAAGCGATCCTGACAGCTCAGGAACTGTGCATATGAAGGAGCTTCATATCCCGGGCTTTGATTTTTACGATATAAACGGGATAATCCATCTGGAAGAAGGAAAGCTCTTATTTGACAGAGTAGAAGCAACTGTATTCGGGGGAAGGCTGGTTGCGGACGGCGAATACGATTTTGATACGCGGACATACCTGATACGTGGGCACGGGTCGGAGCTGAAAGCCTCGGAGGGCCTGAAAAAATCGGGTTTGAATTGTCTTGTGGAGCTTGATATTGTGGTTGAGGGAGATTCCAATCCGAGGAAAACCGTGGTCAAAGGAGAGTTCGTTTCGGGCAAAGGAACATACAAATGGATTCCCTTCAAACGGCTGAGCGGAGTATTCCGAAGCGAATACAAGGACCTGCATTTCTGGAATGCAAGAATTGAGTTCTATGGGCTGACGGTGCAGACGCCAAAGCTGAGGGTAAAGGAAGGACATCTCACCATGGACCCCATAGATATGTATGATATGGAGGGAACGTATAAGCTCACCATACATCCGAGGATAAGAGAATAATAAATAAAAAGACGGAGATGCATTAGCATCTCCGTCTTTTAGGGGGAAAGAGGGGTGTGTATGTCATACAGCCGGGCAGGTGATATTCATGGCACCTGCCGGCATGCGGACAAGCTTGTTTATTGCAATGCTGTCAATGACCGCCTGCTTGATTTCCTTTGCGGTGGCCGTGGTACTGCGGCGTATTTCGTAGAAGATATGTGAACGCTCCTTAATGTCGAAGGACTGGGGCGTGTGAAGCTGCAGCTCAGCCTTCATACCGTCAGGTGTTTCAAGCTTTACGTTGATGCCCTGATAGAATTTTCCGCCCCACGCGTTGCGGAATTTCAGGATGCGCACGCCCTGCTTCTGAAGGGACGTGAGCACGTCGCGGACCATGCTTCCGTAATGCTTTTCGTCACTGACCACTGTATATCTGAGAGCATCAGAGATGCCGTCGGCGGCCTCTTTAAGAGAGACATTGTCCTCTTCGGCATCATCGGTTATCTTGCGGGCAAGACTGCGGCGCGATTTCAGACGGTTGTCGAGACCGCAGAGGCTGTAGACACCTCCTGCGGCTTTACGGAGAGCTCCGGTGAGGAACGGCTCTGCCTTGGCGGCGCGCAGAAGAAGCAGCACCGCGAGAAACGCTGCCGCGCTTTCACGCAGGAATATTGGCTGCATGGTTCTCTTGTCGGTTTCTACCGAGTAGGCCGATGCCAGCAGGAGATTTTCCTCTGCATCTGAATATATGCGCGGGGGCTGGAAGGGCAGGCATACAGCCGCGGTGAAAAGAACTGCAGCGGTCATCAGCCGTATGCTCATGCTCATCATGCCTTTCAATGGGGCTTCCGAAAAATGCGGAAGCGTATGTTTCAATTCGTTGATTTTTTCAGGAATGTTCAAGAAAATCGCCTCCATCAAAAATGATTGTGTTTATCAACTATTTGTATTCTACATGTTAATTCTCAATTTTATCTGAAAAGAATTTTCAATTGTTTCTAAGAAGAAACATTATTGATTTTTATAGATGAAGTGTGCTACAATAAATACAAATAATATAAAAGAGAGGATGAAGCCCCTTGTTCTTCGATAACTATGATACACCTGTTTTTCGTCCGCCAAGTGAGGCACGCAGTTTCATCCTGCGTGTGACACGAGGCTGTGCACACAATAAATGCAAATACTGCAATATGTATGAAGGAGTTCAGTTCCAGGTTCTTACCGAGGAAGAGGTTGACCGGCAGATCGAGCTGGCAGCAAAATTCAACGCGCGCGGGGTACGCCGCGTGTTCCTCGCAGACGGAGACGCACTTGTTCTTTCGACTGACCGTCTGCTGGCAATACTTAAAAAGCTCCGTGATACATTTCCGAATTTCGAGCGCTGCGCATCTTATGCCGCACCGAAGGACGTTCTCCGTAAATCTGTAGAGGAGCTCCGCCAACTGCGTGAAGCGGGACTTGAACTTCTCTATTATGGAATGGAGAGCGGAGATTCCGAAACGCTCAAGGCTGTTAACAAAGGCGTTGACGGAGAAGAGTCCATCGAGGTCGGCAAGCGCGTAAAAGCGGCCGGAATGAAGCTTTCCATGATGATTATTCTCGGCCTTGCGGGCCGTGAAGGTTCCAAGCGTCATGCTCTCGCGACGGCTAAGGCTATTTCCGAGATTAAACCGACCATGCTCGGAGCTATCTGCCTGATGCTTTACCGCGGAAGCGAGCTTAAAGACCAGTTCGAGCGCGGCGAGTTCAACCCGCTGCCTCCGGCAGGTCTCATGGAAGAGCTGCGCATGATTATCGAAAATGTTGAGCTTCCTGAAACGGATGAATGCATTTTCCGAAGCAACCATATTTCAAACTATGTTCCTCTTGCGGCAACACTGCCTCAGGACAAGGCGCAGCTTCTTGAGGATATTGATGACAGCATCGTTGAGCTGAAAAAACTCAAGGACTGGGACGTATATAACCACGATAAAATAGGACTTGCCTGATAGGAGCGTTTGCGACCGGCGGGCTTAGTCTAATTTATCCAGGGCTTTACGGGTGCTTGCCTGCCGCTGTAATGGCGGCAGCTTAGCGCCCGTTAGCATCGGGCAAATACGGTACATACTGATATATAGCCATACACTGACTGCCAAAGCATCCATACTGCTTTGGCGGTCTTTTATTTTTGCGCAAAAAAATACCTGCCGGTCAAATGACCGGCAGGATTGTAGGAGAATGTTACGCGCCGATATCAAGAGTCGATGCTTTAGGCGCGCTTTTTGCTGCCTGATAAGCCTGTTTTGCATGGTTCATGATAGTGGCGTTTACCTTCTGGAATGCGCTGGAGCCCAGTTTTGTTTCATTGCCGAAGTTGGAAACCTTCGTGAAGGAACGGGCCTTCGTCATACCGGAGCGGACATTTTCTGCGCCCATGGCATCCAGCTTTTTGAGATTCTGCTGGAATTTGCTGGAGCCGAGCTTCGTTTCGGTACCGAAGTTAGATACTTCAGTGTAGGAACGGGCACGCTGCATATACATGGACGTTTTCTGTTCGCCCAGCGTATTTGTTGTTTCCAGTCCGCGCTGGAATCTGCTCGTACCTAATCTGCTTGGGTCGGCGAAATTCTTCGCTGCCTTCATTGCTTCGGACGTCTTCTGATCGCCCAAAGAAATAGTTGTGTCGAGACCGCGCTGGAATTTGCTTGTGCCGATACGTTCGGGTGAAGCAATATCCTTTGCCGTCTTCATAGCCTCCGACGTTTTCTGCTCGCCGAGGCTGTTTGTCACTTTGAGTCCCTGACGGAACTTACTCGAACCAATCTTGGTTTCTGTACCAAAGTTGGATACACGCGAATAAGAAGCAGCGCGATCTGAATACATCGCGGTTTTTTCCTGTCCGAGCTTATCAATTTGACGATTGATTTGTTGGAACCGGCTGGTGCCGAAGTTGGCAGCGCCGGAGATTCCTGAGATACCCATGATGAAAACCTCCTTTTTTCGGGCTGCGCAATCCTTTGCGGGTCTTGCATGTATACCGTGTTTCGTAAAAATCCAATAGATTTTTCTACACTAAGTATACATCATTATCATTTGATTTTCAATGAGTTTTTGAAAGTTTTATAAGACTATCGGCCAACATGTTTTTTGTGGCACAAATTGTGTGAATTTGCCGAAATATTAACAATATGTAGTGTTATAAGATGAATTTTAGACAATAATCATGTAGGAAAATATCCCTATGAATTCGCAGCCGTTTCGAAACCCTTGATTTTTAGGGGAAAATTAAATATAAAAATTTTTGGAAAAAATTTGCTATAACATATTGACATAGTGTTGACGAAAGATTATTCTATACGCATAGATTCGAAGTGAGCTGCAGACACTTCAGTCGAATAAATATTGTGTGTATGAAACGACAATGACGTCGGCCGCGGGGTTTCCGCGCGCCGGCGTTTTCTGTTTTTCGGGAAGCTGCAAGGGTGCAGCCGATACACAGAGGAGATGAGCAATCATGAATGGAGTATATAGTTCGGCAGATACTATATGGGTACTGCTGGGTGCTGCATTGGTGTTCTTCATGCAGCCGGGATTTGCAATGGTTGAGACGGGACTTACCCGTGCGAAAAACGCAGGAAACATTGTCATGAAAAATTTCCTGGATTTTTCTCTTGGAACGATTGTCTTTTGGGTTTTTGGTTTTGGACTTATGTTTGGAACGGATATCGGCGGTATTATCGGCATGCCGGACCTGTTTATTTCAACCTGGGACGTTGAGAAGGGTACGGGCTATCCTTCAATGGCATATGTTATTTTCCAGACTGTTTTCTGTGCTACGGCAGCCACGATTGTATCGGGTGCTATGGCAGAACGTACTAAATTCTCGACATACTGCGTTTACAGCATTCTTATCAGTCTTTTGATTTATCCTGTTTCCGGTCACTGGATTTGGGGCGGCGGCTGGCTTGCAAATCTCGGGTTCCATGATTTCGCAGGCTCCACTGCGGTACACATGGTCGGCGGTATCTGCGCTCTCGTAGGTGCAAAAATGATTGGACCGCGAATCGGCAAGTACAACGAGGACGGCACGGTAAACGCTATTCCGGGCCACAGCCTGACGCTTGCTGCTCTCGGTGTTTTCATCCTCTGGTTTGCATGGTTCGGATTCAACGGATGCTCCACGGTATCCATGACAGGTGATGAAACCCTTATTTCTGCAGCAACGATTTTTGTTACGACGAATATGGCTGCTTCCGCGGCTACAGCTACTGTAATGGCTATTACATGGATTCGTTACGGCAAGCCTGATGTTTCCATGACGCTGAACGGTGCTCTTGCAGGTCTTGTTGCAATCACGGCAGGCTGCGATCTCGTAAGCGTTCCCGGTGCATGTATTATCGGTGTTTTGGCCGGTGCCGTTGTAATCTTCGCTGTTGAATTTATCGACCAGAAGCTGAAAATCGACGATCCTGTCGGCGCTGTTTCCGTTCACGGTGTATGCGGCGCTCTCGGTACTATTCTTACAGGCTTGTTTGCGGTAAAGGACGGATTCTTCTACACGGGCAATCCGCAGTTCCTCCTCATTCAGACGCTTGGTGTTGTCAGTGTTATCGCGTATGTCGGTATCGCAATCACGGTTGTATTCGGTATTCTGAAAGCTACTATGGGCCTTCGTGTTACACCGAAGGAAGAAATCGCAGGTCTTGATTTCGAGGAACACGGTCTTGCTTCTGCTTATGCGGACTTCATGCCTGTTCCTGAGCTGCCGGGTTCCACATCGGCTCCTGCTCCGGTCGGCGCGCCTGTTGCCCCGGCTGTAGAGACTGCTGTGGCTGCGCCGTCTGCCGGAATAGCGAAGGCCGCGCTGCCTGAAGGCGCTCACCCGATATCCTGTGTTTCGATAATAACCTCCCGCGAGCGTTTTGAAAATCTCAAGACTGCTCTTGAGGCAATCGGCATTACGGGCATGACGGTTACACAGGTGCTGGGCTATGGCATACAGAAAGGCCATACGGAGCTTTATCGTGGTGCTGAGGTTGCTTCCAGACTTCTGCCCAAGCTCCAGATTGATATTGTTGTATCCGCGATTCCGCCTGAAAAAATCATCGCGGTTGCTAAAAAGGTTCTTTACACAGGTCACTACGGCGACGGCAAGATCTTCATTTCTTCGGTGGACAACGTCGTAAAAATCCGTACGGGCGAGGAAGGCTTTGACGCTCTGCAGGACAAGCCTATCCAGGCATGATGATGGGTTCTCTCTTTGCGAATCCATAAAGGGTTCGCAAAAATCTCTCTATATTCTATATCCGCAAAAAGCGCTCCGAAAGGGGTGCTTTTTGCTGTCTTTTAAGAGGATTTTCAGACTTTACGGCGAATATGTTATTGTTGTATATTTATTGAAAGAAATTTTGAAGCAGACTGTGGGGTGAGGGCGACGACGATAAAGGAGCTGCCCAAGGAAACGTATAAAATTATAGCGGTATGTCTGGCTGCGGCAATCCTGATTATGTTTTTTATGCTCGTATCAGGTTCCTTCGGAGATGACAGCGGAACGACAACAATGACATCGGTGACGGTTTTGGCGGTTATAGCAGGAATGGCATATCTTGCGAGATTTTACTGGTTTTATGAAGAGCCTGAGCCAGGAGTCCGCGTTGCGCCGGAGCTTCCAAAGAGACCTGAGCCGTCCTTTGATCTTTCCCTGATTGAATATGACCGCAGTATGCTGTATGAGTCCGTGGATACACTTCTGACACTGGCAGAGCAGCAGTCGGACGCTGATAAGATTCTGTCATACGCTTATTACAAGGCGGCATTGGACAGAGCGGGAGACAAAAACGACAGATGGAATGTCCTTTTTCAGCTCGCCAGCGCTCTTGACCGCGACAATGCAGTGGAGGCTATGCATTATGCTCATTCCTCCCTCGGCTATGCTCAGACTCCGCAGCAGGTAGGAAGCAGCTTCGGGCTTATCGGCCTCATGCACTGGAAGAAAGGCGAGTATGAGGAAGCGTATGAATGCGCGGTAAAGGAAGCGGAGCAGTTCGAAGAGCTTAACCCCGATATACGATTCTACGAAAAACAGTTCAGCGCCGTGGCAAAGGCGGGCGACTGCCAGTGGGCAATATATCAGTCCGAGCCGCCTATGTCGCCCCTGCGTCAGGAGGCATGGCAGCTTGCGCGTATCACATTTGATAGGGCGCTGTCGCTGGCGAATAACCGCAATCTCTGGGACGTACACCTTCACTATGGCACTACCTGCAACTATCTGGCGAGACTCTGTGAATTCCTTGCCTATTACATGCGCAAGCAGGAAAGCGAGTCACAGGCTCTTGAATGGGAACGCCGTTCGAGAAAATATAAAAAGCAGTCGCATATCAGCGAAGCATCATTGGAAAGTGCGCTTGTTGAGCGTGAATATTAAAAATCCGCGGCATTTGCCGCGGATTTTTCTGCTTTTTTATTGCTTTTTATCAGCCTTGACTGCGGTTTCGCTGTCGCGTATTGCAGCAATAGCTTTTGAGGTGAAATTTCCTATTTCCCAGTGGAGCTGCTGCGTACCGTTTCTGATGAGCTGACGGTTTATTTCAGGCCTGAAGGACTTGTCCAAAAAGCGCTTTTGAATCGCGGAGACCTTGAGATTCTTCGGGGAGGTATTCTGCGAGCGCATGGTTTCGGTGATGAGCAGAACAAGCGCCGCCGCGGTAGGGAGAAGGCAGGCGAGCTCCTGGGATACCGTTGGCGATGCGGGCATGGCAGGCAGTTCTTTTAATGAAAGAAGATGAATAAAGCCTTCATTTGCTCCTGCGGCTATGACTGCCTCCGGGGACAGAATACCTTCTGCTTCCGCATGATAGAGAAGCCCTGCTGCCGCCCAACCGTCTGCAAGCTCATCGTGCCCGCGCATGCCTGCAAAGGCACGCATAACGTAGGAGAGGTGCAGCGCACGTATTTTCAGCTCCTCTGAGGGAGCTGAGTCATGAAATATTTTCAAAGCATCTGTATATGAAGGGAATGTAGCAAGCAAAGCAATACTCCTTTCCTCTGTGCGGTCATGATAAACAGCATAATCTTATACGCAAAGTATGTTTTCTGAATGAGTATATCATAATTCGGCAGGCAATAGGTGGATTTGCCCAACATCTTTAGAAATTCGACAAAAAACTTAAAAATCCTTTTATCGTGCGGAAACTGTACGGACATAGGAAGAAAAAATCATATGCAGGAAAAATGACCTATATAAAAATATGAAAAATGAATTTTTGCGAGAAAAATATCGGGACTTTATGGGAAAAAGGTGGTATTGAAAATGTCGCAAAATTATAACTATAATAAGCTTAGGTATAGCTATACACGTGTGTGTGTTTTATTCTCTGAGTCCGAATGATTGGATATCGGTTAAGAGCGGTATAGCGGAATATTGGGTTCATGTAAGAGGGGGTAAAAGGAATGAACAATGTAAAGGTGGCGTACAAAATCCTGCTGCTGGTTCTGATTGCTTTCCTTGGAATGGCAATCATCGGATTCCGCGGCTGGTCGTCACTCTCCAAGGCCGGAGACGGAATGGAAGTTATGTATTCCCAAAAGCTGCAAGCCATTCGAATTCTGGGCGATGAGATTGACGCAATGCGAGTCATTCAGGTAAGAACGTACCAGGCAATCGCTGATCCTCCGCGTGCTACAGAGGTTATCTCAGGCGCGAAAAAGCAGATTGCAAAATATGAGAAAGACTGGGCAGAGTACGAAGCTATCGCTAACAAGCTTCCGGAAATGCAGGGCCCTGTAAAAGAAGCCAAGGCTAACTGGGACCGCTACCGCAAGTCCATGGAAACTGTTATGTCCATTGCAGCAACAGGACAGTCCCAGGACGCTCTTGCAGAATACAATCGCACCGCAAAGAAAGAAACGGCGGATTTGCGTGATAAGCTGAACAACCTTCTGAAGGTTGCGGAAGAAAATGCCGCAAAAATCAACAACGAGAATCAGTCCGAAAACCGCGGCGCAATCATGTCCATGGTTGTAATCACAGTTGTTGCCGTTGTCATTCTGGTTATCCTGGGCGTTATGCTCATCAAGGCTATTACCAGCCCGCTCAATGATATGATTGCTGACTGCGTCAAGCTCAAAGACGGCGATTTCCGTATGGAGAAGAGAGATATTGACCGTGGCGATGAGTTCGGTGATGCTCTCCGCGCTTTGACAGGAATGCGTGAATCTCTCAATAAATTTATGCGTCGTATTGCTGAGTCCAGCGAACAGATTGCGGCTTCCTCCGAAGAGCTCACAGCGAACTCCTCCCAGACCGCAAAGGTTTCCATGCAGGTTGCCGAATCCGTATCCGACGCCGCAAACGTCGTAAGCGATCAGCAGACAGCTGTTGACGGCGGTAACGAAAAGGTTTCCATGATTTCCGCATCTGTTGACGAAATGCGCAATCAGGCAGAGCTCGTTGCAAGAAATTCCGCATCGGCTGCAGAAGAAGCTGCAAACGGCCGCGGTGCTATCGATTCCTCTGTTGTGCAGATTAAAAATGTTGAAACAACAGTTACCGATACGGCTGCTATCGTTGATAAACTCGGCGAGCGCTCCAAAGAAATCGGTACTATCGTTGATACGATTTCCGGTATCGCAGGTCAGACAAACCTCCTGGCACTCAACGCTGCTATCGAGGCAGCCCGTGCAGGCGAGCATGGCCGCGGCTTTGCAGTCGTAGCCGAGGAAGTCAGAAAGCTTGCTGAGCAGTCCCAGACTGCAGCACAGCAGATTGCTGATTTGATTGGTACAATCCAGAACGATACAACCAGTGCGGTTGCGTCCATGCAGGAAGGCCGTACGGCTGTTATCGAGGGCGCTCAGTCCGTTGAAGGACTCCGCGATGTATTTGACAGCATCAAGAACAACATCGATGAGGTTTCCAATAAGGTTGAGACTATGTCCCGTGCTGTTGCAGGTGTAGCACAGCAGGCTGAGGGCATTGCTCAGGAAATGAATGCTATTGATGACGGGGCAAAGAAGGTTTCCGACCAGATGCAGACGGTGTCCGCATCTACGGAAGAGCAGTCCGCATCGGCAGAGGAGATTGCATCTGCAAGCGATGCTCTTGCTCAGCTGGCACAGGATTTGCAGCTTGCACTCCAGAGATTCAAATTCTGATAAGGTTAAACTTATTCAGGGGGAGTCTTGGCACCTGTTAGCATCGGGTACAGATTTCACAGCGGTGGCGCGAAAGCGTCACCGCTTTTTTCTTGCCAAAGTTTCTTCCCATACGTTAAAATGGAAACTGGTGTATCGGCACAATGATAATGTCTTAAATCAAGGTTTACCATAGATAAACTTTTGGTGTCAGTACACCGGATTCAAAAAGGGGGAAGAAAAAGCGTGCGGATTGACCAGCATGCGGAAGGCGGGGTTTTCCGCCAGCCGGGAGAAAATTTATTTTTGGAAGCAGAGCGGGGGCTGAAGGTATATTTAGTATACGTTTTGGTCCTTTCTCTTTTTCGTATTTTATTTATAGCAGGAATGACGGATTATATGCTGCCGGAAACGGGAACGGGTGATGTCCTGACGGCCCTGTGGCGAGGGTTCCGCCTCAGTATGCAGACTGCTGGAGGCTTTACCCTTGCGGTGTTTGCTCTGCCGGTGCTTTTGGCGTTTGTCTCCAAGACTGCGGCAAAGTATGTGCTCAGGTTCCTTCACGGAGTCGGGCTTCTGATTTTATCCGTCGGATTCGTCGGGCGTTTTCCGTACTATCAGCAGTTTCATTCGGGTTATAATCAGCTCCTGTTCAACACGGGAAATGATGATATGTGGGCGCTCTTTCTGTCGCTGGTCGCGGAGTTTAATCTGCCCCTCCGTTTCGCCGGAGCCTGCCTGTTGGCGTTTGTACTGTGGAAGGTAACATGCGCCTTTATAGAGTGGGAGCTTCCTCTGCCGTCTTTGGGCGGTTCGGCACTTTGGATAAGCCGTGGAATCACGGCGTTGGTGATATATCTTCTGGTACAGCTTTCGATTTTCGGAGGAAGTCTCGGCTGGGAGACTGCCGTTGACTGGGAAAACGCGGGAATTACAAAAGACCCGTTTTTAAATGAAGCGGTGCTTGACGACGCTCAGGCAGTTTACCGCGGCTACACCATGAACCACAGACTCCTTGCCTGCAACGGGCTTGATTTTACAACTGATGAGGTTAAAAGACTTGCGGCAAAGCTCGCAAACCGCCCTGCGGATACGGACGATTTGGACGTTTACCTTACCCGCACGGCACAGGGCAGCAAGCTTGAAACACCGCCGAAGCATATTTTCGTAATCATAGGAGAGAGCTTCGCCAACTGGCCGATTCTTTCGAAGTATGAGAGCCTGCATATCGCGGACGGTATGCGTGAAATTATTAATGGCGCAAACAGTGCCTACTGCAGCTCATTCCTGCCAAACGGCGGCGCTACGGTATCGGCGGTCACGGGTATTACGACCGGACTCGCGGACGCGAATCTCTATCTGACGACTATGCCGGAGGCCTTTGCAGGGCCTTATTCCACGGCGCCTGCGCCACAGTTCAAGGAGCTTGGCTATACAACGGAATTTTGGTATGCCGGCCCCGCGTCGTGGGAGCGTATAGGTGCTTTTGTAAAGGCACAGGGCTACGACCGCTTCTACAGCGAGGGCGATTTCGGAGATGTTTCCAGAAGCGTTTGGGGTGTTGATGACGAATACCTTTACGCGGAGATTTTGAAAAGGATAAAACCTGATGAGCAGGGACTGCACGTTATTTTGAACGTGTCGAACCATTCTCCCTATGGCATTGACCTGGAAAAGAAGGGCTTTGACAAGGAGTCCGTACGAAAGGCTCTGCCGAAAAAATCTCAGGACGACGAGGAGCTTCTGCGTGAGCTTGGCCATTACTGGTATGCTGACAGGGAGCTTGCCAAGTTTATAAAGGAAGCAAAAAAGAAATACCCCGACAGTCTCTTTGTCATTATCGGAGACCATGCTGACAGATACAATATCCAAAAAACGCCGTCCACCTATGAAAGATTTACCGTGCCTTTCATAATAACGGGCAAGGGCGTTCGCCAGTACATGCTGCCTGAGCAGGCGGCAGGCAGTCAGATTGATGTCATGCCGACAATTATTGAGCTTATCGCGCCGAAGGGCTTTAAATATCACGCGCTTGGGCAGAGTCTCACGAAAAACACAAAAGGTGTCAATTATATGCTTTGGGTTACTGCGGACGCCATAGGAAAAGCGGACACTGTACCGCTTGTACCTGAGAGCTTTGACGGCAGGAGCACGCCGCCCTCTATAAATGAAGAAGCTATGCAGGATTATATCAACGCCATACGCAGCATCTCATGGTACCGTGCGAAATACGGCCCGATTCTGGACGAATCGAAATTAGTAGGAAGAGAATGATGGAACTTAAAATAAATGAGCTCGCGCACTGCACTCTCTGCCCCCGTGCCTGCGGAGTAAATCGTCTGGCAGGGGAGCGCGGCTATTGCGGAGCAGTTGGAGAGAAAGTTGATATTGCCCTTGTTTCCCTTCACCCGTGGGAAGAACCGTGTATTGCAGGGAAAAACGGTGCAGGAACGGTTTTCTTTTCACACTGCAGTCTGCGCTGCGTATTCTGCCAGAACTCGGAAATATCAAGTGAGGGAAAGGGAATTGCCGTAGAGGTGCCGCGCCTTGCCGAGATTTTTTTGGAGCAGCAGGAACGGGGAGCGGCAACCCTTGACCTTGTGACACCTACACATTATGCGCCGCAGATTGCTGAAGCCCTGCGGATTGCAAAGAGAAACGGACTCGCGGTTCCCGTTGTCTGGAACTCCGGCGGATATGAGACGGAGGAGCTTATTGATGCCCTTGACGGGTTTGTAGATGTGTATCTTCCTGATATGAAGTACATTGATAAGGAAAGCGCTGCCCGTTATTCCCACGCGGAGGATTATTTTGAAAATGCGGAAAAGGCGCTCCGGGCCATGGTGCAGCAGACAGGCGCGCCGAAGCTTGACGCCGAGGGTGTAATGCAGAGAGGCGTTCTGGTGCGTCATCTTGTTTTGCCGGGCCGCAGAAAAGAAAGCATGCGTATTATCGACTGGCTTTGGGAAACCTTCGGGGACAATGTCCTGCTGTCACTGATGAACCAGTACACACCCCTTTACCATGCGAAGGATTATAAGGAAATCAACCGCACACTCACAACATTTGAGTATGATTCGGTCACAGACCATGCGGCAGAACTTGGCATAGAGCACTGCTACGTGCAGGAGGGAAAAACGGCATCAAAGAAGTATGTTCCGTGTTTTGACTTCAGGGGAGTAAGAAAGTGCTGAAAGCCGTGCTGTCGGTTCTTTTTCCGTCATGCTGTGTCAAAATGCTCTCGACGTAGCGTTGATGCTGCGCCGTCGAGCGTTTTTCCTTGCCTGACGAAAAAATTCCTCGACAGAAGTAAGGCTAAATATATATTGTTGTCATTGACAAGACAGTGGCATAGTGCTAACCTTGTAAAAACACACAGAGTCATACACCCCCATGTATGGGTGCGGCCTCTGCAAAGCTGGAGGAATGGATATGGCACAACATGCTGAACGCAACATCACTATGGTGATGGATTTTTATGAGATGACAATGGCTAACGGCTATTTTCAGAACGAAAAAAATCCGCGCAAAGTAGTTTTTGACGTGTTCACACGTAAAAATCCTGATGGCGGCGGATATTCTATATTTGCAGGTCTGGAGCAGGTAATTGAGTATGTGGAGAATCTGCATTTCAGTGCAGAGGACGTTGAATATTTTCGTTCACTGAACCAGTTCCCGGAGGAATTTCTTCAGTATCTTGAAAATTTCCGTTTTCACGGAGATGTTTACGCATTCCCTGAGGGTACTGTCATGTATCCGAATGAGCCGTGCATCACGGTGGTCGCGCCTCTTATCGACGCGCAGCTCGTTGAGACGGCTATTCTTGCGCAGGTCAACCATCAGTCGCTGATTGCTACAAAGACGAACCGTATCGTACAGGCGGCGCAGGGCCGGGCGGTATCGGATTTCGGGGCAAGACGCGCTCATAACATGGACGCTGCGGTCTATGGCGCGCGTGCCGCATTTATAGGCGGTGCAGTGGGCACGGCCACAGTCCTTGCGGGACAGCAGTTCGGCATACCTGTCAGCGGGACAATGGCCCACAGCTGGGTAATGTACTACGGAAGCGAGTTTACAGCCTTCCGTAAATACGCGGAGTGCTATCCTGATAACACGGTTCTTCTTTTGGATACATATGACGTTCTTCATTCGGGCGTGCCCAATGCAATCCGCACAGCAAAGGAAGTCCTTGAGCCCATGGGAAAACGACTCAAGGGAATCCGCATCGACTCCGGAGACCTTGCGTACCTCTCAAAACGTATCCGTACGATGCTTGATGAAGCAGGGCTTGAAGACTGCAAGATTATCGTATCGAACTCTCTGGACGAATACACAATTTCGTCCATTCTTGCCCAGGGCGGCCGTATTGACAGCTTCGGCGTAGGCGAAAGACTTATAACATCAATGAGCGATCCTGTATTCGGTGCTGTTTATAAAATCTCCGCCGTGGAGCAGGATGGCAGATTTGAACCGCGCATGAAAATCTCTGAAGCGGTGGAAAAAATCACAAATCCCGGCAGGAAACAGGTCTACCGCATTTATGACGAAAAGGGACAGGCCGTCGCGGATATGCTGGCAAACGCCGAAGAAACGGTTGATTTCACGAAAGCTTACCGCTACATAGACCCGGAGCAGCCGTGGAAGGAACGCTCCTTTGACGGATTTACGGCGAAACCGCTTCAGCAGCTCGTCATGAAGGACGGCAAGCGCTGCGCGGAGCTGCCGGGTCTTAAAGAAATTCAGCAGTACGTAAAAGATCAGCTTGAAAATGAAATCTGGCAGGAGGAGCAGCGCTTCGAAAATCCGCACCGTCACTATCTTGATATGACGCCTGCGTATTACGAAATGAAGATGAAGCTTCTGGACAAGCTGAGCAACCATAAAAGAGGAAAGATTTAAGAACCAAATATCCTTGCCTTCTCCTTTAGGAGAAGGTGGGCCCGTAGGGCTCGGATGAGGTGTACACCCAAAATGCCACTATGTAGGCTAAATAGTGATAGCTCGCTGTGTACCTCATCCACCGCTGACGCGGTCCCCAGCCGATATGCCACTGGCATACCGACTCCCTTAAAGGGGAATGCTTTTATAACAGCATGGCGGAAAAAGACAAAAGAAGGACCCCCGTTGTTCGCGCAACGGGGGTCCTTCGTTATGGATTTTATGCTCTCGCCTTCGGAATCATATCCTCGGCTGTAAGGGAGCCGTTCTTGGCACGTTCTGCGAACTCGGCAGTAGCCGTGAACAGAACGTCACTGGAGCTGTTGAGCGCTGTTTCGCAGGAGTCCTGCAGAACGCCGATGATGAAACCGACGCCGACAACCTGCATTGCGATATCATTGCTGATACCGAAGGAAGAGCACGCAACAGGAATCAGAAGAAGTGAACCGCCTGCGACACCGGAAGCACCGCAAGCACCTACAGTGGAGATGATGCAGAGCAGAAGCGCCGTCGGCATATCAACATGAATGCCCAGTGTGTGAGCAGCAGCCAGAGACAGAACAGCAATAGTGATTGCCGCGCCAGCCATGTTGATAGTAGCACCAAGCGGAATGGAAATCGAGTATGTATCCGGGTTCAGACCGAGGCGTCTGCAAAGTGTCATGTTGACAGGAATGTTAGCCGCGGAGCTGCGCGTAAAGAAAGCATAGATTCCGCTTTCACGGAGCGTAGCAAGAACAAGAGGATACGGATTGCGGTGCAGCTTGAAGAACACGAGAAGCGGGTTCATTACAAGAGCAACAAAGAAGAATGCGCCCAAAAGGACAACCAGAAGCTTCGCATATCCGAGAAGCGCATCAAGACCGCTTGTGCCGATTGCATCAGCGACAAGACCCATGATACCGAAAGGAGCGAAACGGATTACCCACTGAACTACCTTTGTAACTGCTGCCGCAACGTCCTTGAGGACGGATTTAGTATCATCATCAGCACTGTGCAGAGCAACACCCAGCAGTACTGCCCATGCAAGAATACCGATGTAGTTAGCGTTTGTAAGAGCATGAATCGGATTGTCAACGATGTTCATGATAACATTGTGAAGAACCTCGACAATGCCGGACGGCGGAGTAATCTTAGCGTCCGCAATCTGGAGTTTGAGCTCCGTCGGGAAAAGGAAGGAAGCAGAAACCGCAACGAGAGAAGCAAGGAATGTGCCGATAACATAAAGCGTGACAATCGGCTTCATGGAGTCGCTTGCGTCTGCGTTTTTCTGCGCCATAGCATTCATGACAAGGACGAAAACAAGAATAGGAGCAACGCCCTTGAGCGCCTTTACGAATAAATCACCAAAAATCTTGACTGCAGGGACAGCCTGTGGAACGCCGACTGCGATTGCAATACCGATTATAAGTCCGACGGCGATGAGTTTTATCAGAGCCGTCTCCTGATACCATCTACCAAAAGAACCTAACAATAGAAACCTCTCCCTTTGAGAAAAATTAAATAATGACCTTGTTTAGTATACAGTAAGTGGACATTTGTTGCAATAGTCTATACTGGACTTTTTGCGTAAATGTTTTTCTGTTAAGCAAAATTATATAGAAATTCCTTGATATATCGGGCGTCATGAATGTGACAAAATCACGGAGAAATTAGGCTTTCGGCGTTATAATACGTCCATGAGGTGAGAACATTGAAAAAGCTGGTTAAAGATATTTTAATAATGGGCGCGGGGCCTGCGGGCATATCAGCGGCACTTTACGCGGTGCGTGCGGGAGCAGACACCGTCGTTGTTTCAAACGGCATGAGCGCTCTTGGCAAAGCCGAGAAAATAGAGAATTATTACGGATTTGCGGAGCCGATAAGAGGGGAAGAGCTTCTGAAAAACGGAATTGCAAACGCAAAACGCCTTGGAGTCCATCTGGAAGAGACAGAACTGCTTTCTGTCCGCATGAACGATACTTTGAATGGTTTTATCGCTGAAACGAAAAACGGAAGCATAGAAGCAAAAGCCGTTATCCTTGCGGCAGGTGCTGCGAGAGTGACGCCGAAGCTGAAAGGCATAACAGAGCTGGAAGGTCATGGTGTCAGCTACTGTGCCGTGTGTGATGCATTCTTTTATAGAAAGAAAAAAGTCGCGGTCATAGGAGCGGGAGATTATGCACTGCATGAAGCATCGGTTCTTCTGCCGCATGCTGAAACGGTGGCGCTGCTGACAGACGGAGAAGACGTGCCGGAGTCAGCGCCTGACGGTCTTGAAGTTATAACGAAAAAGCTCGAGGCGGTGGAAGGAAACGGAAAAGTAAGCGGAGTGCTTTTTGAAGACGGAAAAACGCTTGAGGTCGACGGCGTGTTCATTGCTATCGGTACTGCGGGCAGCAGTTCTATTGCACGCACCATGGGACTCATGCTGGACGGAAACAATATTAAGGTCGATACGCACATGGCGACGAATATACCGGGGGTCTTTGCGGCAGGCGACTGCACGGGAGGACTTCTGCAGATTGCAAAGGCTGTTTATCAGGGAGCGGAAGCAGGGCTTTCTGCTGTAAAATATTTGCGGAGCAACGTGAAAGAGTGACAGTTTCCGTGCACAGGTTGAATTGAAAAATGGTATAATACAAATACAAAGAAAAACGCGAGCAATGCAAACATAATATATATTTAGGAGGATGAATGGAATGACACCGGATGTAAAAGATTGGATGAAAGGTCTTGTAAAAGAAATCGTTGATGCACCGTCCTGCTGCAAAGAGCTTAAGCCAGTTGCTGAGGAATGGCTCGCAAAATGCGACACGGACGAGCTTATGGCTGTAACGAAGAAGCTTCTTGAGGAACTGAAGCAGGACGTCAACACCATCGACCAGACCATTGCATTCATGGACTCGGATGCTGCGAAGAAAATGTTCGGCGAGGAGAAGGCTGCAGAGATGAAGAAGCAGTCCGAGGCAGCTAAAGCTGAGGGTGAGACGTACTGCACATGCCCCGCTTGCAAACCGGGCGGCGTGCTCTTGATACATGAAGA
>NZ_CDXDFU010000075.1:0-4837 GCF_978017985.1 Schwartzia sp. (in: firmicutes)
CAAAGAAAAACAAACAAACAGCACGCCAATTGTTGTCGATGAATTAAAGTCACTTACAAAGCTTGGTGCCACCAATACAACTACAAACGCGAAAGATTCCGACGTTAAAGCGACCTTTACAATGGATTTAACCTCATACGCTGACAAATACAATGAATCCGATATGGAATCTTTCATAAGTGAATTGAAGGGCAAAGTCCTCCAATGGGAATATTATTTAGATAACCGCCTTATGGAGAAGAAAGCACCCATGTACGGTTTTGTAGATTCTCACGGAGATTTTTCCCCTACAACACATAAAGCTCGTTCCATTGAGGCAGTTCCACTATTTAGTGGTGCAACTGCCCTAGATTTGAATGAACTGCGCGGTCAGGTCTCCTCAGGGAAATCTGTGGCAGATGTGGCTACAACCTGGTTAAAAGAAAAACTCGGAGATCGGGCAAAAACTCACAACGAGGACAATTCCATTGAGGAAGGAAAGATTGTGCTTGAATCCTATATAGGCGGTACCGCCGGGAACAGGGATGATGTTCACGCGTACAAGGGTACTTTGCGCTCTTATACAATAGATTTCGCATCAGCTCTTGCCGGCAAATCTATTCCTGACGATTTAGACGGTAAAGGTTTCCGGGTTTATTGCGCTACACATCAGGGACAGTGGTTCAACATCGAATTCGTGAATGGCTTGCACAATGCCGATAGCAGGCCTCGCAGCGGTGCGGAAGGCAAGGACGTAAAAACTCTCCTGATAGATGTTTCGCAGGTGCATAACGCAAACGATCTGGCAGCCGCCATATACGACCAGGCTCAGCCAGTTCTTACTAGCGGAGATCCTTACTGGGATCACTATTTCCGCTTGGCATCTGACACTAAAAACGGAACGCTGACAATTTACGACAATCGGACAAGACGCGTCAACACCAGCGAATATACATACCAAATCGATGGAGCAAAGATTGCCGATGGTGTTATCGACAATATCTCCGAAGGAGTACAGCATTTACGTGTCAATGACCTCATCATCCATCATACCGACCGTGCCAGCATGAATATCCGCGTACGAATTCCGCAAACGACGATGGATCATCTTTTTGGATATCAATCCGGAACCAGAGACTTGTCGGAATTCAATGTATTAACTGCCAAGAGCCGTGAAGAGCTTTTAGGCAACAAACCGGGCTATACCCGCAGCGGAGAGTATATCACGGAGGAAGATGAAGGTCTTTTAGACAAAGCCATCAAATACCTGACAAATGCAAATTGTCTCGTAGGCGCGCAAATCAGCCGTCTGCAAATGACCGAGTCGAACATCGTTATATCGCATGAAAGCACACAATCAAGCGAATCAACTATCCGTGACGCAGACATGGCAATGGAAATGGCAAACTATACAAAAAGCAGTGTACTGGCACAAGCTGCCCAGTCAATGCTCGCTCAGGCAAACCAAAATTCTTCAGGAGTATTGAGCTTGCTGCAGTAACCACCGGTTCATTTTATTAACCCAAATATGATAAACTTATTCTAAAACGCACCGGAGGTATCGACATGAAAAAAGTACGGATAACCGTCATGCGGAAGGCATGCTATCCCGATTTGATAGAGAAATACGAAAATCCCATAGAACACGCCTGTGACATACAGGAGGGCTCGGTATTCATTGCCAACGGCTGGCAACGCCCCGACGGCATGTGTGAAAGCGCATGGGAGTCCATGTCTCCATTTGTCATGGCACTTTCTCACGGCGCGAAGAATTTTTATGACGGCTGGATGAAAAATCCACGTTCCGCCATGATTTCCTGCAACGACGGCTTCCGCCCCGTAAGCTTCCTATTGGAGACAATGGACGAAGACGCGGAATAAGGGAGTGCCTGCTGTCGTATTACTTTGAAAACGACAAACTTAAAAGGCGGTGCCGTGTGGCACCGCCTTTTCATATCTGTACAGTTATCAATGCTGCAACGCGAAGAAGTCATTATCCTCGTCACCCAGCAGGCTTTTATCGGACAAAAATTTAACCGGTATGACAGTCATCCAGCCCAGCAAAAATAACAAGAATGCAATGCCCATAATGGACACAATGCGAATAGCCTCATAGAAGCTCCGTCCCCCCTCAATCTCGCTTTTCAGCAGTTTCCACAGCATGAATACCGGAATAAGCGTAAACAGTGACAATGCCATGCGGAACATAATATATTCTTCCCCGCTCATTCTTTTGAACCCCAGCCAAGTCAAGGCGACAGCGGTTACAGAAATTATCATGGCAATTATCGTGTACTTAGTGTACTGCTTATATTTCATATACATTTTGAACCGTTTGCGGTTGTGATAAATTGACGAACCAACGAATATCAGCACGGCGGCAGGCCCCATATACATGGCCGTTATGCACATGACCAGAAGACTGAGAAACATGCACGGAATTGTCTTGAACATGAACTGCCAGACTTTGCCCTTGTAAAAAATATAAAACAACATTACCGTAAGTGTCAGCCTCGATACTGCATATATACCATAGGCAGCCCCTAATATTCCCAGTGAAGCGATGGTTGGCGAAAACCTGGTCAGCAGAATGATAAGCGTCATTGCCTTAATCAAAAACAGCACCGCCATATATTTTTTAAAGCGCGCCTCATCATCAGGAAACCAGTTTACTCTCATCCACTCTTTTACTCTTCCAAATACCACGTTCTTTACCTCGAATCGTAATATATTTCGGCTTCGTCGATAAAACATAAAACCTCTGATTAAAGACCGATTAAGTTCCGCACGCGCGGACACAGTACATGAGGTATCATAACGTAATTATCTGAATTTTTCCCGTACATTAAAATTCAGTTATTTTTCATAAAAAAGGCGGAAGAATTTTTCATTCTTCCGCCATCACTCTTTTGTCATCTACAGTTAATGAGTTTTCCTTCACGGCGCAGCCGAGGAACCATATTTTCACACCTGCGGCAAGCGCTTCCTTCCACGCTTCACCAAAAGCAGAGTGTGTTTCGATATTCGGCCGCACCTCGGAGACCTCGGGCATCTGGATAACAAATGCCAGTCCGCACCAATATCCTTTCCGCCTCGCCTCTATAAGCTCATGGATATGCTTTATCCCTCGTTCCGTAGGCGCGTCGGGAAAATAGCCCATACCTCCGCGTTCAAGGGTGCAGCCCTTGACCTCAAGCAGATATTTCTTCTCTCCCCGTTCCATGTAAAAATCTATCCGTGAATTTCCATATTTATATTCGGGCTTCACAAAATCATAGCCTCTGCCTGCCAGCCATTCACCCATGACCTTGTTCGGCGCCTGGCTGTCAATATTGATAAGCCCAAGCCCCGCCTTTTTCACGGCAATCAGGTCATACGCAGTCTTTCGATTCGGATTTTCTCCTTTTGAAAGAATGACCTCTGCCCCGGGCAGAAGAAGCTCCATGCATCTTCCCGTGTTTTTCACATGAACCGTTTCCTCATGGCCGTCAAGCTCCACCTGCGCCACAAAACGGTTTGGGCGTCTGATAAATTTTGCTCTTGCGATTTCATTATATTTCATTCAATGTCCCCATTACTCCAAAGCCCTGATGATTCTGTAGAGCTGCTCCTTCAGCGCAGATACTTCTTCATCAGAAAACAATTCTCCCTTTTTATTTACAAGGCATACCATTTCACCCGGTATCTTTTCCGCCCTTTTTCTCAGCTCCGCGCCCTTGTCCGTGAGTGTTATCATGACAAGACGCTCGTCCTCCGGATTGCGGCAGCGTTTCAAATATCCCGCTGCCTCCAGTTTTTTCAGCACGGGTGTAAGCGTACCTGAGTCAAGGTAAAGACGTCTGCCCAGGTCGCGCATAGTGACCTCGTTTTCCTCCCACAGCACCATCATTGTGACGTATTGGGGGTATGTCAAATCTATCTCTTTAAGGAAAGGATTGTACGCCGCAACTATCTTTCTTGCAGCAGCATAAATCGGAAAGCAAAGCTGATTCTCAAGAAGCAGCGCATTGCATTTTTTATTGTTGCTCATTTATTTTCGCCTCTGTTATTCAAAATCTTTTATACAATTTTATCATCACTTTATCATCAAATCAAATATAATTTTACAAAATTGTATTTGACAAAATACAATTTTGATGTATAATAAAAATCGTAAACAGAAGTCAGCGTGATATGAACCATCATGATGAAAATTTTGCGTTAAATTTTATAGCAGCTTTGTTTGATCAGGAGGAAAAATTATGAGCATTTACGGATTAACGAAAAACACGGAACTAGAGAACATGATAAAAGCAGCCATGACGGCTGAGGCAAACGGAACAATGCTGTACTACGCGCTGTCACGTCTTGCCAAGGAGCAGGGCTTCGATGATATCGCGGAGGAACTCATTGAAACCGCTAATCAGGAGGCTGTCCATGCAGGATTTTACGCTGTAATGAACGGCAAATATCCGGAAAACTTCTGGAATCTCCTGCGCGCCCTGCAAAAGGCTGAAATCAACGGCGAGGCGCAGGTCATGGCCATGGCTGAAAAAGTCCGTTCCGCAGGCTTTGCTGAAGCTGCAGATGAAATGGAGGTTTTCGCAAAGCAGGAGGGCAATCACGGCGTAATCCTCGGCAAGATTTTAGAGAAATATCAGCCGGAAAAACAAACTCCTGCAGGAAAGGTTTATATCTGCCCTGTCTGCGGCTTTGAGCATGAAGGCGACCTCAGCAGTGAACCCGATGATTACGTATGTCCTCTGTGCGGACAGCCGAAAAGCGCTTTTAAAGAAGCAAAATAATAGCATAAAAAATCCCCCAGCCCATGATGTGGGTTGGGGATTTTTCTTTTTGTGCTCAATCCATCTACCTCGAA
>NZ_CDXDFU010000076.1:0-4613 GCF_978017985.1 Schwartzia sp. (in: firmicutes)
AGCGGAAGCGCCAATCTTATCTGCGATAAGCTCTGCCAGTTCAACAAGACGGCCCGATTTATCGAATATCGTTCCAAGGCCTTCCTGGAATACAACAGTCTTTGTTTTCTCAAGATGCTGCTCCAGAGATTTCTTGCGGTCCTCATCAAAGAAGAACTGCGCATCTGCAAGACGTGCGCGGAGAACGCGTTCGTTACCGTGCTGTACCGTTTCAAGATACTCGCTGCCGCCGTTTCTTACAGTAATGAAAAGCGGCATCAGTTTTCCGCTTGCATCCTTTACCGGGAAATAACGCTGATGATCGCGCATCGGCGTGATAACAGCTTCCGGCGGAAGTGCAAGATATTTTTCCTCAAAATGACCGCAGAGAGCCGTCGGATATTCGACGAGATAGTTGACCTCTTCGAGAAGGTCTGCGGAAATCTCGACCTTACCGCCGTTCTCTACAGCAACCTTTTCAATCTGTTCCTTAATCATGGACTGACGGCGTTCCGGATCAACAATAATAAACTGCTCTTCGCAGGTCTTCTCATAGTCTGCAGCAGATGCGATATCAAAGCTCTCAGCACCGAGGAAACGGTGTCCGCGGGAGCTGCGGCCGGATTTGACCTCAGCGACCTCAAAAGGAATTACTTCATTATCATAGAGAGCAACAATCCAGCGCAGCGGACGGATAAACTTGAAATCAAGATCGCGCCAGCGCATATTGTTCGGAAAACCGAGACCGCAGATAAGCTCCGGAAGCATTTTTTCCATGAGCTTTGCCGTTTCCTGCCCCTGCTCATGCACCATAGCATAAACATATCCGTCTTTTTTGACGAGATCCTTTACGTCGACCTTCTGTCCGCGCGCAAATCCCTCGCAGGCTTTCGTCGGATTGCCGTCCGCATCGAACGCAACCTGTACGGACGGGCCGCGGCGTTCGTCGGAGATATCCGGCTGACGCTCGGAAAGCGCTTCAACATACAGAGTCATGCGGCGCGGTGTGCCGAGAGTGCGGATTCCTTTATATTCAAGGCGGAGTTCCTTCAGCGCCTTTTCTGTGTTTTCCTTGATTTCCTGAAGAATGCCGGGCATAGCATGTGCCGGGACTTCTTCCGTTCCGATTTCGAGCAATAAATCCTTAGGCATTCTTACGGCCTCCTTTGTTGAGCATTGGGTATCCAAGGTCCTCACGCTGCTTTAAGTAGCACTGAGCGCAAAGACGGGCGAGACGGCGTACACGGCCGATGAAAGCCGTACGCTCCGAAACGCTGATAGCTCCGCGTGCGTCCAAAAGGTTGAACGTATGCGAGCATTTGAGGACATAATCATATGCCGGATGCACATACCCAAGCTCAATTACGCGGACAGCTTCCTTCTCGTATTTCTCGAAGAGGTCGAAAAGAAGAGCCTCGTCGGAAAGATCAAAGGAATAGCTGGACTGCTCGTATTCATTCTGCTTGAAAACATCACCGTAGGTATAGTCGTCAGTCCACTGAATGTCGTAAACATTCTCAACGCCCTGAATATACATAGCAAGACGCTCAAGACCGTACGTTATCTCGGAAGCGACAGGTTTTACGTCCTGGCTGCCTACCTGCTGGAAATATGTGAACTGCGTGATTTCCATACCATCGAGCCATACTTCCCAGCCGAGACCCCATGCGCCGAGAGTCGGGGACTCCCAGTTATCCTCAACAAAGCGGATATCGTGCTGTTTCGGGTCGATACCGAGACGCTCAAGGCTCTCAAGATAAAGCTCCTGGATATTGTCCGGGGACGGCTTCATAATGACCTGGAACTGATGATGCTGATACAGACGGTTCGGGTTTTCACCGTAACGTCCGTCTGCCGGGCGGCGGCTCGGCTCAACATACGCGATATGCCACGGCTCAGGGCCGAGCACGCGCAGGAAAGTCATAGGATTCATCGTACCGGCGCCCTTCTCGACGTCGTACGGCTCCCCAAGGATGCAGCCCTGCTCAGACCAGAACTTCTGCAGGGTCAGGATGATCTCCTGAAATTTCATGAAACATTTCCTCCTCACAGTACAGGCACAGGACATACAAAAATCCCGTCCCTGTAACAAAAATTGTTACAGGGACGGGATATAATCTCGCGGTTCCACCCTGCTTGGCCCTAAGGCCCGCCTTCATCTTTTATACTATTATGCTCAGAAGTGCCTTCGGCGCTTTTGACTGCCTCCCACCGCCGCAGTCTCGCTGAGGTGCGCTTACTCCTCTTCATCATCGCTTTACATAGTCTAGCAAATTGATTCTTCATTGTCAACGCAAGAAAAAAAGCCCGTACATTTCTGTACGGGCTCGTTATCTCGTCCTATGCGATTACTTCGCAAGAGCGTTGACTTTCTGAGCCAGCGCCGACTTTTTGCGGGCTGCAGTATTCTTATGGAATACATGGTTTGCAGCAGCCTGGTCGATCGTCTTGCAAGCCGTCTGAAGGAGGGATTTCGCCTCGTCCGCATTACCAGCAGCGATAGCGTCAACCACCTGACGGGAAGCCTTCTTTACGCGCGTTTTCTCAGCGACGTTCTTTGCATGGCGTTTCGCATCGGTTTTAACACTCAGAATGGATGCTTTGATGTTTGGCAAATAATTCACCCCCTTGACATTTACTCACGAATCTAGCGAATCAAATCCGCCGGTCCGAACCGGCAGACGTATGTCGCCTAACCAGTTTGTTACCGTAATATTGTAGCACGCACTATTTGAAAAAGCAACTGAAATTACTATGATTACCGAAACTATTTTTTCGTAATGCATTCATTCTACCATCAAATCTTAAAAACACAATATTTTTTGATTGAAAGCATGCTTTGCATATTACGTAAAATCAAAATTTATTTTTTATCTGCAAAGAAAAGCGGCACGCAGGCTGATTCTGCGTACCGCTTTTCTATACCGCCATTTTTCAGCCGATTTCCCCTGCGTGTTCCACGCGGCGTACTTCTACGGCTTTATTTTTTTCATCGACCATGACGACTGTCGGCTTATATGCTTTTGCCTCGGCCTCATCCATCCATGCGTATGCCATGATGATGACCGTGTCGCCCGGCTGCACAAGACGCGCTGCCGCACCGTTCAGACAGATAACACCGGAATCCTTCGGTCCCGGAATAACATACGTCTCAAGACGCGAACCGTTGTTGTTGTCTACTACCTGGACGCGTTCATTCGGAAGGATATGTGCTTTTTCCATGAGTGCTTCATCAATGGTGATGCTTCCCATGTACTCAAGATTTGCCTCCGTAACCGTCGCACGATGAATTTTCGACTTGAACAGATTTAAAAACATCCGTTATTTCCTCCAGACTGTATAGAATACATAGAATACTTACTTCAAAATGACATTATCAATCAGACGCGTTTTGCCAATGCGGACGGCAATAGCGAGCAGCGCTTCTCCATCGACTGTTTCGATAGGTTCAAGTGCCGGGAAGGAATATACCTTCACATAATCAATAGATGCCATAGGCTCCGACTGAATCTTTTCCGTGACGATTTCTTCGATTCGGCGAGCATTCTTTTCTCCGCCATCGAATGCTTTCTGTCCTTCTTTAAGACTCTGGCTTAAAATCAGCGCAGCCTCAGTCTCTTTTTCGGACAGGTAGCGGTTGCGGGAGCTTCTCGCAAGACCGCTAGGTTCACGGACGATAGGAACCATCGTGATTTCAACAGGCAGATTGAGGTCTTCAACAAAGCGTTTGACGACGACAACCTGCTGTGCATCCTTCTGACCGAAGAATGCTTTATCTGCGCGGGAGAGGTTCATGAGCTTCGTAACGACTGTGGCAACACCGCGGAAATGAATCGGACGCTGCGCGCCGCAGAGACGGTGCGTGAACTCGCCTTCGACATTGACGTACGTGCAGAAACCGTCCGGATACATTTCCTCCGGCTCGGGATGAAATACTGCATCTACAGGAACAGTTTCGAGTTTTTTGCAGTCTTCCTCGAACTGACGCGGATATGCGTCAAAGTCCTCGTTCGGACCGAACTGTGTCGGGTTGACGAATACGGAAGCGATAACGATATCGCAAGCCTCGCGTGCAGCGCGCATGAGCGTCAGATGGCCTTCATGCAGGCAGCCCATGGTAGGAACGAGACCTATCGTTTTTCCCTGTGCTTTTATCTCTTTTGTATATTCCTGAATTTCTTTGACCGTACGTAATACCTTCATTTTAGAATGACCCCTTTTGTATTTTTTCACTTTGCTGCGTGACTTTCATACTGCTTTGGCCGTTACGGCCTGCTCCTCACGCTCATCTTTGCGCGTGTAATAGTTGGCAACAATGGATCCCGAGATGTTGTGCCATACACTGAATATAGCACCCGGGATAGCAGCTGCCGGGCTGAAGTACATCAGTGCCAGAGAAGCAGCAAGACCGGAGTTCTGCATACCGACCTCAATTGAAAGCGAGCGGACCTTTGGCTCGGAGAAGTGGAATATTCTTCCGAATACATACCCGCAGAAAAGGCCGAGCGCGTTATGACAGACAACCACGCCTGCGATAAGAAGGCCGTGTGTAAGGAGCTTCGAAGAGGAAAGCGCAACAACGCCGCCTACGAGAAGCACAATAGTGATGACGGAAACCAGCGGCAGTACAGGCA
>NZ_CDXDFU010000077.1:0-2912 GCF_978017985.1 Schwartzia sp. (in: firmicutes)
GACACAGCATAACGTGAAAAGGCCCGGTATCACCCTTTAGGTTCGAATTTTACCACAACCACACTATCCCGTTCAACAACCGTGTTTGGTTCCACATTCTGGCTTACTGCGATACCGTGTCCCTCCGCTCGCATTCTAAGTCCTGCTGCTTCAAGCTGGAGCGCTGCCTCTGTGGCATCGAGACCCGCAACCTCAGGAACTACCACGCGCTGTGTTTCGGCGGACTGGCTGCCGTCGGATTTCACCTTTTCCTCCTCGCGTCCTTGGAACGGATCGCTCGAAGGCTCTACCTGCAGATGTCTTAACAGCTGTGAAAAGATCCGGCTTGCGACAGGAGCCGCAATCTGACCGCCGTAATAAATACCCATAGGGTCATCTATTACGACAAGAAGGCATATCTGCGGATCCTCTACAGGAGCAAATCCGCAGAAGGAAGCGATATAATGGCCGTCCATGTATCCGGCGCCGTCATGGCGGGCTTTTTGTGCCGTACCTGTCTTGCCTGCTATACGGTAGCCCTTTACCTGTGCTTTTGCACCGCCTCCTGTTGCGACAACCTGCTCCAAGAGTCCCACCAGTGTCTTATCGGTAACAGACTCTATGGCGCGGCGTACCTGCTGCGGCTTCGTCTCTGAATAAACAGAGCCGTCCGCGTTGTACACGCTTTTCACTATATGGGGCTTCATGAGAATACCGTCATTTGCTATGGCAGACATAGCGGTTACAAGCTGAATAGGCGTGACGGCTATGGACTGGCCGATTGCCATGGTCGCCATATCCGAATCTCTCATATCATCAGGCTCAAAAAGGATACCGCTTTCTTCTCCCGGAAGTTCTATTCCCGTAGGCTCTCCGAAGCCGAAGCGTTTTGCGTACTCGATGAGTTTATTGCTGCCAAGGTCAAGACCTACCTGTGCAAATCCCGTGTTCAGAGAGTGCTTCACGATATCAGTAAAGGTAACTGTACCGAAGCTCTCGCCGTTCCAGTTCTGAATACGGCGCTCGGACACCATAACATAGCCCGGGTCATGGAAAACCTGATTCGGAGTTACTACTCTTTCCTGAAGTGCCGCAGCCGCAACGATAGACTTGAATGTAGAGCCCGGCTCGTAAATTACCGATACAGCGTGATTTTTCCAAACCTCTGCAGGATATTCCTCGAACTTGTTCGGGTCATATGATGGTCGTGATGCCATTGCAAGAATCTCACCGTTTTTAGGGTTCATGACAATTGCCGTCACGCTGGCAGGATTTGTATTTAACACAGCTTCATCAAGCGCCTGTTCTACTATGAACTGCACTGTGCTGTCAATGGTAAGCTGTATTGTTTTGCACTGGTCTCCCTCGTATTTACGCCGCGAAAAAATAGAGCTGAGAATCGGGAACCCGTAATAATTGTCCGTCTGAATGAAGGTTTCCTCGCGGTTTCCCTTTATGAGCTTATCAAAGGCCTGCTCTATTCCATCAAGACCGACATCATCTGTACCGACGAAGCCGAGCACGTTCGCCGCGAGAATATTGTTCGGATAAGAACGCTTCAGCTCATCATTAAAGCCAAGGCAGTTATATTCCTCGTCGCGGATAAGTTTTTTGACGGCCTGTACTTCATCTGTTGAAAGATAATGCTTTACCCATACAAAGCCGCCGCCCTGGGATATATCATTAAGAATCTCCTGCTCGCTCATATTGATGAGAGGTGCCAGCTTTGCAGCAAGGTCCTGCGGATTCTGTACGTTGTTCGGGTCAACAAATAGGGATTTGAGCATAAGCGAAAATGCCAGCTCACGCCCGTTTCTGTCCAGAATCGGTCCGCGCGGAGTCGGAGTAACCTGCTCCTCTCCTGATTCCATACGCACCCTCGTCGCCATTGCATCTCCCTGAACGAGCTGCAGCCACCCGTATCTCACAGTGATGATAAGCAGAACAACCCAAAGCAGCATCGCTCCGAGGCCGATATGCGAACCGACTTTTTTCTGCTCTATTTTCCCAAGCTCCTTTCGGCGCTCCATATCCATGAATCTTTTTCTCTCCTTAATAAAAGCCGCCTGCTCAAATTTTTACATGCGGCAAAATACGGACAAACGCTTTATAACGCATTCGGTAAGGTTTTGCCCTTTGGCAAAATAGGAAAGGCTGCGTTATAATTACATTTGATTAAACTTGTCAATAGTATATCATCAATGAAGGGCGGCGTAAAATTATGGATGATGTAGATAAAAAAATCCTAAAAATGCTCTCGGAAAACGCACGGGCTACCCTGTCGGAGCTTGCCGGAGAAATTGCACTTTCACTTCCGGCCATAAGCGAACGCCTCAAAAAACTTGAGGCCTCAGGGGTCATTCGTCAGTACACCACGATTCTCGACCCCGCGAAGCTCAACAAGCATCTCATGGCTCTCATGTTCCTGCGCTTCGACAACCCGAAGCATGGCGACCATTTTGCAGAGCTTTCAAAGGCAGAGCCTGAAATAAAGGAATGTTATTACATAACAGGTGACTTCGATTACTCGCTGAAAATCCTGACGGAAAACACCCAGACGCTTGAAAAACTTCTGACGCGCATAAAGAACGCCCCCGGCGTAGTAAAGACACAGACCATCGTTATTCTATCGACAATAACGGACAGCCCGTCCGTACAGCCTGATTAAAAAAAGAAAGCCCCGCTCACGCAGGGCTTTCTTTTTACTTATTCGGATAAAAGCCTGACGGCTTCTCCGATAAATTTATCATTATATTCTTCATCTGTGTGTAGTGATCCAGCATCACCTTGTGAGTTTCACGGCCGATACCGCTCTGCTTGTAGCCGCCGAATGGCGCGCCCTCAGGAATCTGATTGTAGGTATTTACCCACATACGTCCCGTTTCAATACTGCGCGCCACACGGATGGCGCGGTTTATATCCTTCGTCCACAC
>NZ_CDXDFU010000078.1:0-4607 GCF_978017985.1 Schwartzia sp. (in: firmicutes)
GCCCGGGTGGTATGCTTGTCTATAAGACACATGTACACAGCTACCGCGACCTGCCGCTGCGTCTCGGCGAGCTCGGTCTTGTTCACCGTCACGAGAAATCCGGTGAGCTGCACGGACTTTTCCGCGTTAGAAACTTTACCCAGGACGATGCGCATCTCTTTGTAACACCTGAGCAGATTGAAGAGGAGATTCAGCATACAATCGACTTGTTTGATGAGGTCTACAAGACATTCGGACTCAGCTATACGGCAGAGCTCTCCACGCGTCCTGAGGATTCCATGGGTTCTGATGAAATCTGGGAGAAGGCAACGGCTGCCCTGCAGCACGCATTGGAAGCACGCGGACTGAACTATATCATCAATGAGGGCGATGGTGCTTTCTACGGTCCTAAGATTGATTTCCATCTCCGCGATTCCATCGGCCGTACATGGCAGTGCGGAACGATTCAGCTGGATATGCTCATGCCGGAGAAATTCGACCTCACGTACGTGGGCGAGGATGGCGAGAAGCATCGTCCGATTATGCTGCACCGCGTTGTTTACGGCTCTATTGAGCGTTTCATCGGTATTCTTATCGAGAACTATGCAGGCGCATTCCCTGTATGGCTCGCACCTGTACAGGTCAAGATTCTTCCGATTACGGACAAGCATTTTGATTATGCCTTCGACCTCAGAAAGAAGCTGTTTGACCTTGGTATCCGCGTTGAGGTTGATGAGCGCAACGAGAAAATGGGCTACAAGATTCGTGAAGCCCAGGTCAAAAAGATTCCGTATGCTCTCGTTATCGGAGACCAGGAAATGCAGGACGGCAATGTAACGCTTCGTAAATACGGTGAGAAGGACAGTCAGACGATGTCAGTTGATGATTTTATCAAGCTGGTACAGGACAAGATTGCTTCGAAAGAAGAAAAATATTGATTTAAGTCACAAGATAAAAGCCGCACGGCATAAATGTGCGGCTTTTATTTTTATGCTTTGGAGGCATACCTTAATATTATTTTTTAGCATTGGAATATTCGTTAACATATAGTTATAATAAACTGTAAGTATGATTATGGCGTAATGCCGGCAAAAGGCCGAGGATATGATGCGACAGAAGGGATGATAAGTATGTGTTCAATGTCGAGACGTAATTTTATCAAGATGGCAGGGCTTGTTGCAGCGGCTGCGGCAGTACCGGCACTCGATGGAATCAAGGCTGCATCTGCGGAGCAGCAGGCACCTGCCGTTCCGGGAACTGACGGTGACAAGTATGTTTCCTATAAGAACAGGCAGGGCGGCGAATCTGTGGTATACTTCACCCGTGATTTGTCTGCGGCAGGGCTTATGAAGCTGTATGATAAAATATCTGCAAACTTTACGGGAAAAGTCGGCATAAAGCTTCATACAGGTGAGCCTGAAGGACCGAATATCATTCCGCGTCCCTGGGTTAAGGAGCTTATGCAGAAGAAGCTTCCGAACGCGACTGTTGTGGAGACGAATACATATTACGATTATGGACGCTACACAACCGAAAGCCACAGAAAAACTCTTGAGACGAACGGCTGGACTGCATTTACAACTGTAGATATTCTCGATGAGGAAGGCACGGCAATGCTTCCTGTAAAAGGCGGCAAATGGTTTACTGAGATGGCTGTGGGCGGACATCTGACGAACTACGATTCGCTCTTTGTACTCACGCATTTCAAAGGTCATACTATGGGCGGATTTGGCGGTTCAAATAAAAATATCGGTATCGGCTGTGCCGACGGACGTATAGGAAAGAAAATGATTCACGCAGGTGATACCGGAAGCCAGTGGGGAATAACCAAGGAAGAATTCATGGAGCGCATGACTGAATCCTCTAAAGCCGTTATTGATTATTTTGGTGACAAAATTTCCTTCATCAATGTCCTTCGGAATATGTCTGTGGACTGCGACTGCGCGGGAACCAGCGCGGCAGTTCCGACAACGCCTAACATCGGTATTCTTGCGTCAACGGATATTCTTGCGATTGACCAGGCTTCGGTGGATTTGGTTTATGCTCTTCCGGAAAAGGACCGCCACGACCTTCAGGAGCGCATGGAATCACGTCACGGCCTTCGCCAGCTTTCCTACATGAAGGAGCTGGGCATGGGAAACAGCCGGTACGTGCTTCTTGATGTGGATAACGGAAATGTGCCAATTAAATTGGAGGATGCGGTAAAAGGCGTAAAACCATTTAAAGCATAAATTTAGATTTTTTGATACTGACAATAAAGGAAAACAGGCTGCAGGAATTTGCGGCCTGTTTTTTTGAATGGATTGTACATAAAAGAAAAGGATTTTTCTAATGATTGTTGAATAATACTTTATATGAATCCTTTAATGCGAGAGGAGGAAACAGAAAAACGATTGTTGTCTATTGGCAGCCAAGACTGCAATGAGAAACTGGGACTAAGTCAGAAGGGAGAGGGTACGATTATGAGAAAAACATTTCGACTTTTAGTTGCTGTTTTTATTACGGCAGGTGTATTGCTTGGCGGAGTCACGCATGCTGCGGCACAGGAGACCTGGGCGGTTTACTGGTATATTTGCGGCTCTGATTTGGAGACAGATTATAAGAGCGCATCATCCAATATAGCAGATATGTGCTCTGTCAAACTCCCGGAAAATGTCAAGGTTATTATCCAGACAGGAGGAGCAAAAAAGTGGCACAGCAGGGGGATACCTTCAAACGCTCTGGCAAGATATGTTTACGACAGCAATGGATTTCATGAGATAGAGAAACTTCCGGATTCCAACATGGGCAGCGGTGCCGTCCTGAAGGATTTTCTCAGTTTTGCTGTAAAAAATTATCCTGCCGATCATAAAGTACTGGTAATTTGGAATCACGGCAGCGGAAGCCTTGGCGGAGTATGTTTTGACGAAAAATATGGAACAACAATCAGTCTTAATGCTCTTCGTGTCGCTTTAGGAGGAGTGTTTACCGAAAATGCGGCGCAGCCTCCCATTGACCTTGTATGCTTTGATACATGCCTAATGGCAACACTGGAAACAGCTAATTCTCTCTATGGTTATACCAGGTATCTGGCGGCCTCTCAGGAAATAATGCCTGATCATGGTATTGATTATGCCGCATGGCTTGGCTCCATTGCAAAGAACCCTGCCCAGGACGGCGCTGCTCTGGGAAAGGTGATATGTGATTCATATTTTGAACGTTGTAAAAATCAAGGGACACAGGACACGGCAACATTCTCTGTTGTTGACCTTTCGGCACTTCCGGAGCTGAACAAAGCTGTAAACAGGCTGGGAGAGGAAGCCCTCAGTGCATCAAAGGCGAATCCGAGATATTTCTTCACTGCTCTTGACCGAGTCGCAAACACTGTAGAAAGATACGGTGAACAGGGCGGCGACGCGGTAATAGGCGGGGGCATGGAAATGGTTGACCTTGGCTCTCTTGCAGAATACATGGAGGGGGTCAGCTCTGCGGAGGCAGTAGTGAACGCAGTAGATCGTGCTGTTATCTGCAAGGCGAAAGGAAAATACCGCCGTTACGGAAAAGGCCTTTCCGTGTATTATAACCTGACGGGAACTGAGAAGAGCAGCACAGCATACGGAAAACTCATTGGCGCGAATGATAATTTTTCCGCGCTGCATAAGGCGATGATGTCCGGAGGAGAAAGCGACGTACCCTGGTATATCATTGACATGCCACCGACGGAGAGAATTCCGGTTACCCTCGACAGTCAGAACATTGCGACGGCAGTACTGAAGCCCGATTTGCTGAATGCTGTGAGCCTGGCTTATTGCGGGCTGTATGTTCCCTTCGAAAATGATTATATGCGCCTTGGAACTGATGATAAAATTACAATTGATTGGGAGAAGGGCATTTTCAGAGACGGGTTTGACGGACATTGGCCGGCATTGAACGGACATATGCTGCCAATGAATATAGTCGAGCAGTATCCGGACTATGCCCTGTATATCTCGAACATAAAGATTAACGGGAAAAAATATCAGCTTTTGTCTGGCTTTGACATGGAGCAGCAGAAATTTGAAATTCTCGGAGCGTATCGCACGTTGAGAAATGGAATGGTTGACAGAAATATTGTTCAGCTTCATGTCGGGGACAAAATAACACCGCTTTTCACTATTGACTCAAACGAGAAATTTGTTGAGGGTGAAGCCTTCGTACTGGAAAAGGAACCTGATCTGAAGGATGAACCGCTGCCTGATGGAACCTACACATTTGTATTCCACTTTGAGTCGGTACATAATGACCCATTCGTATCAGACGGCGTCGAAATGTTTGTGAAGAACGGAAAGATTGAGAATATACGGGTGTCGAATAAGTAAAGTGAAAAAGCCTCTGTGCGTCGGATTCAGGTCTGACGTATGGAGGCTTTTTGATATCCGTGAATAAATAAGAAAAAAGTTGCAGAGATATCGGACTCAAGAAATCTTTACGAATTATTATCCTGTATTAAAATGGTGAACATGGTGTGCAGGTGGATATGTTTGTGAGGGGGAATCCTTGATGTTTGGCTTTTATGTGAGAATTCGGTCAAAAAAAGATTTGACGATTGAAAATCTTTCATTTGCTGCCGGTATTTTTAGCTTGTGGATAGCTTTTATGATGTATAATCA
>NZ_CDXDFU010000079.1:0-8961 GCF_978017985.1 Schwartzia sp. (in: firmicutes)
CTGCAAATATGTTCGTTTAGGTTAACCGTTAACCTTCAACTCCTATATAATAGAACAAAGACCGCCCAGAATCAAGAAAAAGGGGCTGTAAAAAAAGAAATGCCTTCTCCTTTAGGAGAAGGTGCCGAGTTTACACGGTCCCCCTCCCCCTGAAGGTGAAGGCATTAAAGCCGTTTTATTTGATTGTTACAAGCTCATACTGTCTTGTTCCAAGACCGATTTTTTCTCCGTGAATAAGGGTTTCTTCCCAGTTAACATGCGGTTTGTTATCCAGGAATACATCGTGATGATGTTCTCCTCCTGCCGCCATATTATCTCCAAGCTGGCTGTTTCTTATCGGGGTTGCTTTCTGGCATGCATCAACGGCAGCCTGATCAACTGCAATCGGGTCAAAGGATGCGAACATTCCAAGATTAGGAAGAATAGGTGCATCATTATCGCCGTGGCAGTCACAGTTCGGCGAGATGTCCATTGCCATATTGATGTGGAACGTCGGACGGTCCTGGCAGATTGCCTGTGCGTACTCTGCCATCTTGCGGTCCAGAAGGTCACTTGCATCCCACTGTTCATTGCTGATTGCGTCAAAGGCACAGGCACCTATGCAGCGTCCGCAGCCCTTGCAGATGTCCTCGTGAATGAACGCCTTGTTATTCTCGTACGTGATAGCATTCGAGCCGCACTCCTTTGCGCAGCGGCGGCAGCCGCGGCAGAGCGCTTCATTGACTTTACATTTACCGGAGGAATGCTGCTCCATCTTACCGGCGCGGCTTCCGCCACCCATACCGAGATTCTTGACGCATCCGCCAAAGCCCGTCATTTCATGGCCTTTGAAATGTGCAAGGCTTATGACAATATCCGCGTCCATTATTGCACGTCCGATTTTTGCGGTCTTGCAGTACTCGGCATTCTTCACAGGAACCTCGACCTCGTCCGTGCCGCGGAGACCGTCGGCAATTATAATCTGACAGCCTGTAGTTGTAGGATTGAATCCGTTGTAGTTCGCACAGTCAAGATGCTCCAGCGCGTGCTTTCTGCTCCCCGGATAAAGAGTATTGCAGTCTGTGAGGAAAGGTATTCCTCCCTGCTCCTTTACGAGGTCAGCAACCGCCTTGGCATACTGCGGACGAAGATACGCGAGGTTGCCAAGCTCACCGAAATGCATTTTTATGGCAACAAACTTGCCCTCCATGTCAATGTTCTTAAAGCCCGCCGCAATGCAAAGTCTTTTCAGCTTTTCTGTCTGCGGTGTGCCAACCTTTACACGGAAATCCGTGAAATAAACCTTAGCTTTTTCCATTATGAAGCCCCCTTGTCCTCTTCCCAATAACTCTCAGCCCGTCCGCAAAGCATCTGCGTCAAACAATGCGGACAATATCGGCCATTTGATACTTAGGTACGACGAAGCAGCCCTGCTCGTCAAGGTAATATTTTATATCCGCGCCTACAGGCACGTCCACGGTGTAACCCGTCTGCTTCGGGTAGCCCAGTGCCAATGCGAGACGCGGCGTATCAGCCGAAGCAATATGCAAAAGCTCCCTAACCTTTTGCACATCTATCGAGCCCATGATACAGCTCCCGACTCCTTCCTGCCACGCGGTCATTGTCATGGCGCTCACAGCCAGACCCGTATCCACATCGCGAAACGCGCCTGCTCCGGCCGCCTGTATAACGACTATAAACGCTGTCGGAAGCTCGTCTTCCTTCGGTGCGCCGACCTCCGGCGGCAAAAGTGCTGCCCATTTCATTAGTGGCTGCATAGCCGCCACCATGTCCGGAGATTTCACGACAATGTAGCGAAGCGGAAGCTTGTTTGCAGCGCTGGATACGAGCCGCGCGTGCTCGAGCATCTCATGCAGCACCTTTGCAGGCACCGGCTTCTGCTCAAATCTGCGGACACTACGGCATGTACGATAAAGCTCATGGAGTTCCACTCTGATCCCTCCCGTTCTTTTTTCTGATTCTTGTTTAATTATACCAAACTTAATGTAAAAAAAGGAGATACGCTTCCTTGAGTTTCGATGAGATAAAAAATAAAAATTTATTTCCACAGGAAAAATTTGAACAACGGCGTTATAACGCATTCGTTCCAGTTTTGCCAAAAGCAAAACTTCCTCTGTCAGCGTTTCAACGAGGCAGAGATATGCTCACTGCTTTTTATTTGCCCCTGCCCCCGCCTGCAGAGGTATGGGACATCTTCTGCCGAGTTATATCTCCCTTCGGTCGATGAAACGCAAAGAAGTATATTTTGTCTTCGACAAAATCTGAACAATGGCGTTATAATATATATGAATGAATAAACGACGAATGATAGATAAGGGAGATAGATAGAATGAACTGGAAACTTGTGCTTGGTATTTTGACGGCGAATGTCATATTCATGTCGTCAAGCTACACGATGCTCATTCCATTCCTTCCCATGTATCTCACCTTGGAGCTGGGTGTGCCCGAGTCTGATGTCAATATATGGTCGGGTATTGTTTTTTCCGCCAGCTTCGTCATGAGCGCGGTCATGGCTCCCATCTGGGGAAAGCTTGCCGACACAAAAGGCAAACGCCTCATGGCTATACGCGCAAGTTTTCTTCTTTCCATCAGCTATTTTCTCGGCGGTATAGTCCAGAGTCCTGAGCAGCTTGCGATGATGCGCCTCTTTCAGGGCTTTGCGGCAGGGCTTTGGCCCATGGATCTCGCCATCATGGCCCTTTACGCGCCGCCCCAAAAGCTCGGTGTCTGCATAGGTATCATGCAGGGTGCGCTCACCGCAGGCAGCGTCATCGGGCCGCTTATTGGCGGAGTATTGGCCGGAGCCTTCGGTATGCGGGCATCGTTCTTCCTCGCGGCAGGAGCACTTTTCATAAACTGCCTTGCTTTCGTATTCATCATAAAGGAGCCGCCTGCACCCGAGCCAACAGAACATAAAACGGCTGATAAGCCGAGCACATTCTCCCTGCTTCGACGTCCTGTGCTCGTCATTCTTCTGTCTACGAGCGCGCTTGTTCAGATGGTTATTCTCATTCTTCAGCCGATTCTTACCACGTATATCACGTCACTTGCAGGGAACCTTCCAAACCTGGTGCTTGTATCGGGAATTGTTTTCTCCCTCGGAGGTATTGCAGGTGCTATAGCCGCTCCCTGCTGGGGCTGGTTCGGGCAGCACAAAGGATTTGTATCTGCCATGCTCATTGCAATGTCAATCGGTGGCTGTGCCATTATCATACAGGGTACAATGTCGGGGCTTTATACATTTGCGTTCATGCAGTTTATCTGCGGACTGTTTTTCTCCGGCATCCACCCTTCGCTGAACTCCCTGCTCGCAAAATGCACTGAGCCTGAGGTAAAGGGACAGATTTTTGGCCTTATGTTCGCCGCGCAGCAGCTGGGCTCTATTCTTGGCCCGGTTCTCGGAGGAACTGTTACTACATTTTTAGGTATGCGTTTCGTATTTTTCACGGCCGGTGCCGTCCTCATTATTTGGGCGATAACCCTGCGGGTAAACCGTCAAAAACTGCCCGCGGCTTAAAATCTATAGACTGTACAGAAACGAAAGGAGATATGACTATGAAAAGGCTCTTGGTACTCCTGTCAATTCTTTTATCTGTCCTTATACTGGCAGGCTGCGGAGATACATCTGCCCCTAAAGCCGAAAACACACCTGCCTCAAGCTCCGCTTCTGCACCGAAAAAATCTATTGTAATCTACTATTCCTGGAGCGGAACAACACGCCGGCTTGCACGTAAAATTGCAGATGCCGCAAAAGCAGATATAGCAGAGATTCGTACAGTCACGCCATACCCCACAGACTACAATGAAGTCGCCGAACAGGCAAAGCTCGAAGTAGAAAAAGGCTTCATGCCTGAGATACGCGATGATCTTCCAAATCTTAAAAATTACGATGTTGTATATATCGGCACTCCTACCTGGTGGTATCACATGTCTCCGCCTCTTGCCTCTTATCTTGCAAAGCACGGCAGGGAGCTTGAAGGAAAACATGTTATGCCCTTCTGCACAAACGGTGGGAAGGAAGGTTCTACTCTTTCGGACATTGCAAAAGCATGCCCCGGAGCAAAGGTCAATCCCGGCCTCAGTCTTGCGGGCGGTCAGGTCGAATCCGGAGGAGAAACAATCCAGCAGTGGATTCGCCAGTTTGAAGCACAAAAATAATATTTAAGCGCACAGAAAAGCGGTCGGAAAAATTCCGACCGCTTTTTTATCCCTTGCGAATTTTCTCGTGAAATTCCGGTGTATCTATGTACTTTTTTATAAACCGTATAAACTGCTCATCAGCCTGCGAAAACACCTTTTGTGCCCTCCAGCACAATGAAATCTGAATGACATAGGTCGGATTGAAGGGTACTTTCCTGAAAGCAAAATCCATTCGTGTTACAAACTCCGGCAGAATTGCAACGCCCATACGGTTCGCCACAAGCTGTTTTATCGTCTTTGTCTGCGCCGCACAGAGAACTATATCCGGTGTAAAATCATGCTCCGAGCAGTGTCTGTCAATGCTCCTGTACTGGAAGGTCTGCGGCTGCTGCATGATGAACTTTTCCCCGCGAAGCTGCTCAAATGTAACGCTCGACTCATTGGCAAGTCTATGTCCCATGTCGACACAGAGATTCATATTGCACCTTGCCAATGACATCTCATGTTCCGGGAGCGGCATATCCTCTCCCATGACGATTCCGAAATCGAGTTCACCTGCGGCAACGAGCCTCCGAACCTCTTCTGAATCGTTATACGCCTGCAGCACAAGGTCTATTTGCGGATTGTCCATTTTGAAACGCGTGAAAAAATCCGGGAAAAGATATGCTTCAAACATAGGCGGAATACATACCTTGATTTTCGCAGATGATGTACGGCAAAACCGCTGCATGTCCTGCTTTGTAGCCTCCACGTCGTGCAAAATACGCTCCGCGTGAACCTCAAAGGCATGTCCCTCTGTGGTCAGCATAATATTGCGGCTATGTCTGTCGATGAGCTCTACTCCAAGCTCAGTTTCAAGGGCTTTTATGGCCTTTGTAACCGACGGCTGCGATACTCCGAGCTTTTCTGCCGTGCGGGTGAAATTTTTGAGACGGCTGAGCGTCGTAAAATATTCCAACTGTCGCAGTTCCATAAGGATTCCTCCCATCTCCTTCATTTTATCATAACCTGAAGGAATAGCAAGGAATAAAAAAAGTAATCGTTCGAATATTTAGAACGATTACTTTCAATTCAGTTGATTTATTTTACAAGCGATACCGGAGACAGCACCGATATACCTTTGGAGTTAACGAAGATATCTGCCTCCACACCGAAAACCTTTGCCAGCATGCCCACCGTCAAAATCTCCTTCGGAGTACCCTGCGCAAATATTCCGTGCTCCTTGATGATAACAATTTCATCGGCATACTGAAGCGCGTGATTGATATCGTGGAGAACCATAATAATAGTAATTCCGTAGTCGCGGTTCAGCTCTTCAACTATGTTCATAACCTCAAGCTGATGACCGATATCAAGGTATGTTGTCGGCTCATCGAGAAGGAGAATTTCCGGCTTCTGCGCAAGTGCCATTGCTATCCACGCGCGCTGACGCTCACCGCCCGAAAGGCGCATTACGCGGCGGTCTACAAAATCATTAAGCTGTGTACGCTCAAGAGCCCACTCTACTGCCTCACGGTCAGCCTTCGGATCTCCAGGACGGAGCCAGCTTCTGTACGGGAAGCGTCCGAAATCCACAAGCTGGCGTACCGTTACGTCAGCAGGTGCCTGCGCTCCCTGCGGCAGAATAGCAAGACGCTGAGAGAGCTTTTTCCTCCCCATCTCGCGGACATCCTCTCCATCAAGAAGAACCTGTCCCTCATATTTTCTGTTAAGACTGGAAAGCGCCTTCAAAAGCGTAGATTTTCCCGCGCCGTTAGGACCGATTATCGCCGTGCGCTTACCCGGCGTAAAAGATACATTGACATTTTTGAGGATAGTCCGTCCCTCAAATGCCACCGTCAGATTTTTAGCTTCAAGTGCCATTAGAGTTCCCTCCTCAGCAAGAACAAGAAGAACGGCGCCCCGAGCACCGCCATCAAAATACCTACAGGCAGTTCAGTCGGAGCGAAGGCCGTACGTGCGAAGGTATCGCTGAACATAACAACAGCGGCGCCCAAAAGTCCCGCTCCCGGAAGAAGGAAACGATAGTCCGAGCCTATCATAAGACGCGCCGCATGCGGCACAATGAGTCCTACAAAGCCCAAAAGGCCGACTACAGATACGGCACTTGCCGCAAGCATTGCAGCAATAGCCGTCATTACAACACGTGTAAGCTCAACATTGAGACCAAGACCTTTTGCAATTTCGTCGCCAAGCTGAAGAATATTCAGATGGCGTGCTCCGAGCATAACAAAAATAATTCCCGCAATAGTGTACGGGTAAATAATTTCTACATGCGGCCAGCTTCTCGCAGCAAGACCGCCTACCATCCACATAAGCGCACCGTGCACCTTGTCGCTGTGGAAAATCATGAGTGCGGAAATACCCGCGCCCAGAAAAGCCGACACCGCGACACCTGCGAGAATAATACGAACAGGACGGATTCCGTTTTTCCACGCAAGAGCATAGATAACGATAGCAGCCGCCATTGCTCCGACAAACGCAACAGGCGTAATGAGATACTCATGCCCGGGGAAAACGAGCATAACGAGTATACCGGCAAGGCCCGCACCCGAAGAAATACCGATAATATGCGGATCAGCCAGCGGATTTTTCATGATAGCCTGCAAAACAGCGCCGGAAAGTGCCAAATTGATTCCGACAAATGCCGCCACAATAGTACGGGGCAGACGGATATTCCAAAGAATCTGTTCGTGAGTTCCTTCTCCTGCTCCCGAAAGAACAGTAATAATTTCATCAACAGGAATGCTCACCGAGCCCATTCCTACGCTAAGCATAAATCCCGCTGCAACAAGTGCCGCAAAAACTGCCAGTATTAAGACACGCCGTAAAGTCACCGTGCCGGATACAGATGACTGATTACTTACTTCGTTCACTTAAATGCCTCCGGGTAAATCAATTTCGCCATTTCTTCAACCGCTTCCGGATAGTGAATACAGGGGCTCAAAAGAAATCTCTCCTGAGAAAGATAAAATACCTTTTTGTCGCGCACAGCCGGTATACTCTGCCATGCGGGGTTCATCTGCATAGTCTGCTCCATGCTTGCCCTGATTTCATCAATCTTTCCCATGCTTGTTATAAAGATAACGTCAGGATTCTGTTCCACAACAGTTTCAATGCTGTATGGTGCTGCATCCGGCTTGCTATCCATTGCCTTCATGCCGGCTGCCACATTTTTGAAGCCCAGCATATTTGCTACAGAACCTGCAATGCTTGACTCAAGCTGCACGGAAATTCCCTGTGATGTGCCGTGCAGGATAAGCACACGCACTTCCTTTTTCGGAATACGGCTCTTAACGTCCTCAACGCGCTTGTCCATGTCCGCCACAAGAGCTTCGCCCTTATCTTTTTCTCCTGTTATGGCTGCAAATTGGCGTACACCGTTCTTTACATCATCATACGTCTTGAGATTCGCGACAAGAACAGGAATTCCTGCAGCCTCCAGCGGCTGTATGAGTTTCTCGTTCGTGGCTTTGTTTATGATAACAAGATCCGGCGAGAAGGAAAAAAGCTTTTCCATATCGACATTATACGTACGCCCGATGCTTGGTTTGTCCTTCGCAAAATCCGGCATATTCGTCTTCGAATCCGGACGCGCTACCACATCACCGCCCACAGCATGAAGCGGCTCCAAAAACGATGAAGATGTCACAATGATACGCTCAGGCTTCTTCGTAAGCTTAACCGTGCGTCCGTTTACATCAGTAAGCTCGGCGAACACCGTTCCCGATGAAGGCGCCTCTGACTGCTTTCTTGCTCCGCAGCCCGTCAGCACCACTGCAAGCAGCAATACAAAGACTAGCAGTATCGATTTCTTGCCCATATACCAAAACTCCTTTATCTATCTTCCCGAAAACATAAAATGAGCCGCCGTCCCAAAGAACGGCGACTTGATTTACAATTTCTTACACGAGGAAAATAACCCACGTCTCAAGAGCAATGCACACCGCCATGAGAAGCGCGACACAAGCACCCTGAATCGTCTTAGGTGTACCATACAGCCAGTCCTTCGTGAGACTGCCGCGGTAATTCAAAAACACAAACCAGCCCGAACGCACGGTAAACCACTGCTGTTTGCGCTCCGGTCCGATTATCTTCGTGAACATATTGATGATACACAATGCGCCTAAAAATGCGCAGATAATACGGATTGCAATTTCCTGCTCAGTCATACTATCTCTCCTTCAAACAACTCTACAGTATATTATACTGATAATAGGTATCAAAGGCAAGAATCTTTATTTCGTGCGCTGTTTCATTTTATAAAAAAATCCCGGCCGGATAATTCCGACCGGGAAATTTTATTTAGTTACTTGCCCCAACTCAGGGGAAGAACGGCCAAACGATAGGAATAACGATAAGGGAAACTACGAGGCAGACAAGAATCAAAGGCGTACCAGCGATGATATAGTCTTTGAAGTGATATCCGCCAGGTCCGAGAACCAGAGTGTTCGGCGGCGTACCAACCGGCGTAGCGAATGCGCAGGATGCAGCGACAGCGATAGCCATCAGAACTGCATGCGGGTCAGCACCGATATTCTGAGCGATGGAAATACCAATCGGGCAGAGAAGCGCGGAGGAAGCCGTGTTGGACATGAACTGTGTAAGACCGCAGGACAGTGCGAAGAGGATACCCGTAACCATAAGCGGGCTCGGGCTTCCGCCCATTACACCGACAACTGCGTCAGCGATGAGTTTACCTGCACCGGATTTATCCATTGCAGTTGCAACCGGCATCATACCTGCGAACAGGAAGATTGTAACCCAGTCAATTCCACGATATGCCTGCTGTTCTGTGAGGCACTTCGTGATGACGAGGAA
>NZ_CDXDFU010000080.1:0-3906 GCF_978017985.1 Schwartzia sp. (in: firmicutes)
ATATTTGAATATGTCCAGTCAGACGGACGTACGCCATGCTTGATGGCAGCATTTTCAGCAGGCATACCGAAGGCATCAAAGCCCATCGGATGAATAACGTTAAAGCCCTCCATACGTTTGTAGCGGGCCATAACATCGCCGATAGAATAGTTGCGGACGTGTCCCATGTGCAGATTTCCCGAAGGATACGGGAACATTTCCAAAGCATAATACTTCGGAAGCGCAGGGTCATATTCCGTTTTATACGTCTTTTCTTCTTCCCACTTTGTCTGCCATTTCTTTTCTATTTCATGCGGAGTATATTTCTCCATTCCGGCTCCCCCTCTTATGTACGGTTACTTGTTCTTATGTTCAACGGGTGAAAGAATAATATTTTTCCCTTCACGATGTACGTTCATACGGTAATCGACAATTCCCTCTTTGTAGAGGTCGACTTTAAGCTCAAGCAGCAGCTTGCCGATTTTGTCGATGACATCCTGTGTCAGGTAAGCAATACGTATATCCTTACCGGGGTGCTCATCGGCGGCGCGTTTTGCTGCCTTCTTTTCCATCTTTTCGCCTGCCTCCATGAACATGGATTCAAGCGTAGGCTCTTCTACAAAGTTTTTGAGCATATCCTTGTCGGATAAATTCTTAGGTATTTTACTCATGTCAATCCTTCTTTACTTTTGCCCATGTATCACGAAGGCCAACAACTTCATTGAAAACAAGATGCTCAGGTGTCGTGTCCTTGTCTACGCAGAAATAGCCCTTGCGAAGGAACTGGTATCTCGTGCCCTCAGCGATATGTTTAAGGCTGGGCTCTACCATAGCATCCTTGATAACACGAAGTGAATTTGGATTCAGCGCCGAAAGGAAATCATCAGGTGTATTTCCGTTCTCATCTGTCAGAAGCAGATAATCATACAGACGTACCTCTGCCTGCAGAGCGGAATTTGCGTCTACCCAGTGCAGAGTTCCCTTGACCTTGCGTCCTGCTGTTGCGCCGCCGGTCTTGGACTCAGGGTCATAGGTGCAGTGAAGCTCAACAATATTGCCCTCTGCATCCTTGATGACTTCTTCACATTTAATTATGTATGCATGCTTCAGACGTACTTCTCCGTCCGGTTTCAGCCGGAAGAATTTCTTCGGCGGATTTTCCTCGAAATCTTCTCTCTCAATATAGATTTCACGGGAGAACGGAACAAAGCGGTGTCCTCCTCGCGTAGGATGATTTTCAGCCTCAAGGTATTCTGTTTTTCCCTCAGGATAATTCGTAATGACAACCTTCAAAGGTTCAAGAACCGCCATTACACGGTCAGCCTGCTCGTTAAGGTCCTCACGAACGCAGTGTTCAAGCATAGCAACGTCAACAAGGCTGTTGCTCTTTGCTACGCCGATTCGCTCACAGAAATCACGAAGTGCTGCCGGTGTATAGCCTCTGCGGCGGAGTCCCGATATAGTCGGCATACGCGGGTCGTCCCAGCCGCTGACATAACCGCCCTCAACAAGCTGACGGAGCTTGCGCTTGCTCATTACGGTATTGGTAAGATTCAGGCGTGCAAACTCAATCTGACGGGGACGCTTTCCAACCTCAAAGCCAAGTGACTCAAGCAGCCAGTCATAAAGAGGACGATGCTCCTCAAACTCAAGGGTGCAGACAGAGTGGCTGATTCCTTCAATAGCATCAGACATAGGATGCGCGAAATCGTACATTGGGTAAATGCACCATTCATCACCTGTGCGGTGATGGTCCGTATGGGCAATACGGTACAAAACAGGGTCGCGCATGGTAATATTCGGCGAAGCCATATCAATTTTCGCACGGAGCACGTGTGAACCGTCCGGGAATTCTCCTGCTTTCATACGCTCGAACAGGTCAAGATTTTCCTCCACGCTGCGGTTACGGTACGGACTCTCTTTGCCCGGCTCGGTAAGCGTTCCGCGGTATTCGCGAATCTCATCAGCAGTCAGGTCGCAAACGAATGCCTTGCCGCGTTTGATGAGTTCAACCGCGAAATCATAAAGCTGCTGGAAGTAATCGGAAGCATAATGCTGCTCGTCCCACTTGAAGCCCAGCCAGCTGACGTCCTCCTGAATGGAATCAACATATTCCGTATCTTCCTTTGTAGGATTGGTATCATCAAAACGAAGATTGCATTTTCCTGCAAACTCACGGGCGAGACCGAAGTTCAGGCATATGGATTTTGCATGGCCGATATGAAGATAGCCGTTAGGTTCGGGCGGAAATCTCGTATGGATTCCTTCTGTGTATTTTTCGTTCTTCAAATCTTCATTGATTGCGTTTTCGACGAAATTTGAAGCCAAATTATCTTTCTCAGGCATGATTAACTTCCTCCTGCATATAAATTTCATGTTTGTAACGGTACAGCATTGAAATCATTCCGCTTTATCCTCGGAATTGCATTTCTCCTTCACATACTCACGAAGCCGCTGTACTCCTTTGTCAATCTCCGCATCTCCCTGCGGCAGGCAGCGGACGATTTTATCAATATACCCTCTCTCAAGCACACGCTTCATCGTCCACGAGTAATTTATATCATACACCCACATAAGGCGGACGAGCTTTCTGTCGTCCATGGTGCGTATCATCGTATAATCACACTGCTCCCCGGCAGTGAATTTCCTGACAAAATCCGGACTGATTCCCGTACCGTCAGACGGAGCAATAAAAGGCTCCAATACATGATATATATCAAGCTTGTCTGCATCACGCAGTATTTTCGCATACATAAGCGATATTTTGTCCGGAGCAGGTTCAATTACCTTCTTATTATGATTCCAAATGGCAAACCGTATAATCTCCTGATCCTTTTCAGGCAAACTGCTTATAAGCCCTTCATCGGCAATGGTTTTAAGCCCCAAGGCAGCATGGTCCTCAGACTGTGCATCGTTGAAGGTGCGGTATATGGTAAACTGGCGGAATCTGCCCACATCATGCAGCAGACCCATTATTTCCGCCCGAATCACATCGTCCCCTGCAAGGCCGAGATGCTCGGACAGCTCACGGGCATATCCGAGGACTCGCATGGTATGCTCCTCTTTCATGCGGATTGCCTGCTGTATATCCTCTGCCTCGTTATACCAGGATTTCATATATTGCCGCATCCATGCTTCCAGACGGTTCAACGCCTGATGTAAATCTTCTGTCATACCTGACCGCCTTCCGCAAGAATACCGAGCTTACGAAGTTTATCCGTTATACGGCTCAATGCAGCAGTATCAGGAGCCTCAATAGTATGAAGATGAACTCCCGATGAAACGTCCAAAAGCGGCTTTGCGTTGCTCTGCTCCATTTTCTCAATGAAAACGTCAATATCATGACGGCTTGAAAGCATAAGATGGCCGTGAAGCTCTCCATAGACAGGGTGCTCTACAATGACATCACGCACCAAAGCGCCTTCGTCAATGATGGTTTCCAGCTCACGCCGCATATCCTTGCCGTCGTGACGGCAGGTTATGGTAGCAATCAATGTATTGTTCTTCAGCTTCTTATCCGGAAGGATATAACCTCTCGGAGTTGCATATATAGGTGTCCCCATTGCACGGAGGATACTGACATCTCCGACAATAATCTGTCTGCTGACCCCGAACTCAGCCGCAAGCTGCGTTCCTGTTAAAGGGTCTTTGCTGTTCTGAAGAAATTCCAAAACTTTATTCCGACGTTCTTCCGTCCGCACAGAAGTCACCTCCCTGACTTTTTTATTGTAAAGACTGGTAAAAAAAATTGCAACCTTCCTATAAAGAAAAAAGCCGCTCCAAACTGGAGCGGCAGTAAATTCTGGTGACGCCAGCGGGATTTGAACCCACGAACCCGCCGTGAAAGGGCGGTGTCTTAACCACTTGACGATGGCGCCATGGCTCCATGAGTAGGACTCGAACCTACGACCGATCGGTTAACAGCCG
>NZ_CDXDFU010000081.1:0-9510 GCF_978017985.1 Schwartzia sp. (in: firmicutes)
GAGTAATACGGAATTCGTTCTCTATCTTTGTAGGAACGGGAACTGCAACTCCTCCTGCCAGCACAGTGCATGCTTTATAGGAAACATAACACGGCTCAGGAATAAGCACCTCATCTCCGGGGGCCAGCAGAGCACGCATAGCGAGGTCGAGGGCTTCGCTGACACCGACAGTTACGAGTATATCTGTTTTCGGGTCATAAGAGACACCGCCGTGCAGTGCCGTGTTTTTGGCAATCTCTTCACGCAGTTCGAGCATGCCGCGGTTCGCCGTGTATGATGTATAGCCCTGTTCAAGGCCATAGACGCAGCTTTCACGTATTGTCCATGGTGTGACGAAATCCGGTTCACCGACACCGAGAGAGATGACGTCCTCCATTTCAGCCGCAATGTCGAAAAATTTACGGATACCCGACGGAGCGACATTTTGTACTGCGGGGGATAAAATACTGTTCCAGTCCTTCATGGGCTCACCACCAGTCTGCGGTCGCGTTCCTTATCACCGACAATGAGCCCGTCCTTTTTGTACGGCTTCAGAACGAAGTGGCTGCGGGTAGAGGTTACGCCGTCAATGGTTGCAAGACGTGTTGCAATAAAGTCTGCAATCTCCTGCAGGGATTCACCCTCTATTATTACGAGCAGATCGAAGCTTCCGCTCATGAGATAGACTGAATTGACTTCTTCAAAGCGGCTGATGCGCTCTGCGATGGCATCAAATCCGACCTCGCGCTGGGGGGTAAGATTGACCTCTATGGCAGAAACGACGGAGTTACGGCCTGCACGGTTCCAGTCGATTATGGCGTTGTAGCCGAGAAGAATACGGTCTTTTTCGAGCTGCTTTAAATCTTTTTCCACCTCGTATTCACTTCGGTGGAGAATGGCAGCCAGCTCACTTATGGGGCGTCTGCCGTCATGTTCCAACAGTTCAAGTAGTTCTTTCATTGTGATTCCTCCTGTCGTTATCCCAAATAAACAAAAAACTCTCGTCCGTAAAGGACGAGAGTAATTCCCGTGGTACCACCTTTATGAGCCGAAACTCACTCGTGGTGCTTTATCGCGGCGCGCGGCCGGATTTCTCCGGCATGCTCATGGGGAGCCTTCCATTTCATTCTCTGACGGCTTACAGCGACCGCCGTCTCTCTGAAAGTAAAATAAAATGTACTGTCCCAATCATTGCATATCTGTCTGGATTTGGTAAAATAATATCACAAGTATTTATGGCATTCAAGAAAAATTTTTTGCGGATTCTGCCTGCCGCATCTATTTCTTAAAGGAGCGCTGTTGTATTATGCTCATTGGAACGATAAACGAATATAATCCTGCTCGTGCTGCTTATGCAGATGCCGTCATAAGGGCGATTGATTTTCTGCGCAGCAAGGATTTCACGAAGCTCGAGGACGGACGCTATGAAATTGAAGGAGACCTCATGTACGCTACGGTTTCCCGATATACGACGAAGCCCGCCAAGGAATGCTTCCCGGAGTCGCATCGCCGTTATTATGATGTCCAGTTTCTCGCGGAAGGGGAGGAGCATCTCGGCTGGTGCCCGTTTACTCCTGATTTGAAGGTAAAAACTCCTTACGATGAAGAAAAGGATATTACATTTTATGAAAAGCTGGTGCCCGAGAGCAATTTTGTCTTAAAACCGGGCGTTTTTGCTGTACTTACTACGAAGGATGTGCACTGCCCCTGCCGTGCTATTGATGACAAGCCCGGCAAGGTACTGAAAGTGGTCGTGAAGGTTTCGACCGAGCTGTTAAAAGATGAATAACTCACAGGGGGAACAAGGATGACAGTCAGAAGACTTTTTGTGGAAAAGCGGCAGGGTTTCTTTGATATACCTGCACAGCAGCTTATGGCAGACCTGGTGGAGACATTCCGCCTTACAGGCTTGAAGGCCGTACGCTTAATCCACCGTTACGATATAGAGGGCCTCAGTGATGAGGAATTCCGTGCGACGCGGGATGTTGTTTTCGCGGAGCCTCCGGTTGATACTGTATATGAGGAGACACTTCCGGAATTTAAGGATTCCCGTATGTTTGCCGTGGAGTACCTGCCGGGACAGTACGATCAGCGGGCAGATTCGGCGGCACAGTGCGTGCAGCTTGTCACGCAGAAGGAACGGCCGGAGATTCATACGGCAACCGTTGTCGTGCTTGTGGGAGATGTTGATGATGAAAGCTTTGAAAAAATCAAGGCTTATATGATCAACGCCATTGAAAGCCGTGAAGCTTCCCTTGAAAAGCCCCAGACTCTCGCAATGGAGATGGAGACTCCTGCGGACGTCGAGGTTTTGAAGGAATTCAACACATACAGCGAAGAACAGCTCCGTGCTTTCCATGCAAAACGTGGATTGGCCATGAGCTTTGATGACCTTGCGTTCTGTCAGAAGTATTTCCGTGACACGGAGCACCGCGCTCCGACGATTACGGAAATACGTGTTATTGATACGTATTGGTCCGACCACTGCCGCCATACCACTTTTACGACGGCGGTTGACCGCGTAGATATTGAGAAGGGCTACTTTGCGCCTGTTATCGAAAAAGCATACGAACGCTATCTCGAAGACCGCAAGGTTGTTTACGCGGGGAAAAATCGTGACATTACCCTTATGGATATTGCCGTTATGGGTATGAAGGCGCTTAAGAAGGCAGGAAAGCTTGCAGATTTGGATGCTTCCGATGAAATCAACGCATGCTCTATTGTCGTAAAGGCGTCTAAAGGCGATGAAACAGAAGATTGGCTTGTTATGTTCAAAAACGAGACACATAATCATCCGACGGAAATCGAGCCCTTCGGCGGAGCTGCAACATGCCTTGGCGGAGCTATCCGCGATCCGCTGTCCGGACGTTCCTACGTTTATCAGGCAATGCGCCTTACAGGTGCGGCTGACCCTCGCCGTCCTATTGCCGAGACTATGCCCGGCAAGCTTCCGCAGAAGAAAATTACACAGGGAGCCGCGGCTGGCTACAGCTCATATGGAAACCAGATTGGTCTCGCTACGGGACAGGTTGCGGAGGTTTACCATGAAGGCTTTATGGCAAAACGCATGGAAATCGGTGCCGTTATCGCTGCTGCTCCGAAGAAAAATGTTGTCCGCAAGGCGCCTGAACCGGGCGACCTTGTAGTTTTGGTCGGCGGCCGCACAGGACGTGACGGCTGCGGCGGAGCAACAGGCTCATCGAAAGAGCATACTCTGGATTCGCTTGCAAACTGCGGAGCAGAGGTTCAGAAAGGCAATCCGCCTACGGAGCGAAAGATTCAGCGACTTTTCCGCCGTCCTGAAATCAGCACGCTTATCAAACGCTGCAACGATTTTGGCGCGGGCGGTGTTTCCGTTGCTATCGGAGAACTGACAGACGGACTTTCGGTGAACCTTGATGCCGTACCTAAAAAATATGAGGGCCTTGACGGAACTGAGCTCGCTATTTCAGAGTCTCAGGAACGTATGGCTGTTGTATTGGCGGCTTCAGATGTGGACAAATTTATTAAGGCAGCCGGGGAAGAAAACCTCGAAGCAACTGTTGTGGCAGAGGTAAAGGCAGAACCGCGCCTTAGAATGCACTGGAGAGGAAAACCTATTGTCGATATCAGCCGTGATTTCCTCGATACAAACGGTGTAAAGCAGCATGTAAATGTCAAAATAGATATGCCGTCTGCAGAGGAGCGTTACCTTTGGCAGATTCCCGAGGCAGTCAAAAAATGCGGCCGTGACCTTGCGGCAGCATGGGAAGCAGATCTTTCCGAGCTTAATGTCTGCAGCCAGAAGGGGCTGGGCGAGCGTTTTGACTCCACAATCGGCGGTAATACGGTTCTTATGCCATTTGGCGGAAAGCGTCAGCTTACGCCGCAGGAAGGCATGGTTGCAAAGCTGCCGATGCTTGGAGCAGAGACTGAAACCGCAACGGCTATGACATACGGCTTTGACCCTCATCTTATGGAATGGAGTCCGTTCCATGGTGCGGTGTACGCTATTGTTGAAGCAACGGCAAAAATGGTAGCACTTGGCGGCAGTGCCGATGGTATTCGCCTGACTCTGCAGGAATATTTCGAAAGCCTCGGAAAAGATCCCGAAAAATGGGGCAAACCGTTCAGCGCACTTTTGGGCGCGCTTTGGGCACAGCATGGACTTGAAATTCCTGCCATCGGCGGAAAAGACTCCATGTCAGGTACATTCATGGATATCCATGTACCGCCGTCTCTTGCAGCCTTTGCAGTTGAAGCCATGCCGGCTAAAAATGCCGTTTCCGCGGAATTCAAGTTCCCGGGCAGCAAGGTATATGTCGTACCGGCACCGAAGGATGCCTTTGACCTTCCGCTCTTTACGAAACTGCGTCATAATTTCGTGTGCGTTCAGGCGCTTACGGAATCCAATAAAGTTCTGTCGGCTTCAACAGTGAAATACGGAGGTATTGCCGCAGCTGTTACGAAAATGTGCATGGGTAACTCAGTCGGCTTTAATTTCACCCGAATCCCGCAGCGTGATGACTTGTTCAAACCTGATTATGGCACTATCCTGATTGAGGTTGCTGCCGGGACGGACGTATCCGAGGCTCTTATGGGTACAGGATATTATGAGCTGGGTGAAACAACCCTTGTGCAGAGCATTGTCTGCGGACAGATGGTCCGTACGCTGGCGGAGCTTGAGCGTGTATGGCGTGCACCGCTGGAAAAGATTTTCCCGACACAGACAAAAACTCTCGGAAAAGTCCCTCCTGCTGTACTGTACAAAGAAGGAAACCGTATCACGCCGCACCTGCATTATGCGAAGCCGCGTGTTTTCATACCGGTATTCCCCGGAACGAACTGCGAATACGATACGGCGCGTGCCTTTGAACGTGCCGGTGCTGAAGCAGAAACGCTCATTGTACGCAATCTGACCCCGTCGGCTGTAGCAGAAACGGTGGATGCAATCGCAAGAGGCATCAAAAAAGCCCAGATAGTCATGCTGCCGGGCGGCTTCAGCGGCGGTGATGAGCCTGACGGCTCCGCAAAATTCATTGCTTCGATGTTCCGCAATCCGAAAATCAAGGATGCGGTCATGGAGCATCTCAATCATCAGGACGGACTGATGCTGGGTATCTGCAACGGCTTCCAGGCACTTATCAAGCTCGGACTTGTTCCGTATGGAGAAATCCGTGACCTTGATATTGATTCGCCGACACTTACCTTTAATACAATCGGACGTCATGTATCCTGCATGGTACAGACCCGGGTTGTATCGAATCTTTCTCCGTGGTTTAACAATGTTCAGGTAGGCGATATGCATACAATCGCAGTATCTCACGGTGAAGGACGGTTTACTGCAGACCGTGAAGTTATCGCAAACCTGCGTGTTCACGGACAGATTGCAACACAGTATGTTGACCGGTCGGGGGCACCGTCACTTGACATCGAGTTCAATCCGAACGGCTCCGTAAATGCAATCGAAGGTATCACGAGTCCTGACGGACGCGTTCTCGGCAAGATGGGACATTCCGAGCGTATCGGAGAATACGTTGCCATGAACGTACCGGGCGCAAAAGACCAGCAGCTCTTTGAGGCTGGCGTGGCATACTATAAATAAGTGAAATATTAAATCTCTGTTTGTTGTGAAACGGACTCACTGCAAACAGAGATTTTTCTTTTGGACAGAAAAATAATCAAATACAATAGACCTTATGAGAAAGACATACCGTAAGAAAAACGTTTCGATACAACAGCAGTGTTTTCCATATGTAATGTAAAGAATATTACATTTGAAAATAATTTCGAAAGAGAACGCTTGCTTTATTGAAAAAACTTTTTTTGGCTCGTATAATGTATACCGTAATTATTTAATTACATTTTCATTCAATATCCGGGGCTCGTCCCGGAACAAGGGGGCATTTTTTAATGGCACGCAAGTATGTAATGGCACTGGATGCCGGAACTACGAGCAACCGTGCGATTATCTTCGATGAAGATTCCCACATCGTAGGTGTATCGCAGAAGGAATTCACACAGTATTTCCCGAAGCCGGGCTGGGTTGAGCATGACGCCGAGGAAATCTGGAGCTCGATGACAACGGTCATGAAGGAAGCTCTTGAAAAAGCAGATCTCCTGGCGAGCGATATCAAGGCAATCGGTATCACGAACCAGCGCGAGACTACGGTGGTATGGGAAAAGAAAACAGGCCGCCCTGTTTACAATGCCATTGTATGGCAGTCGCGTCAGACAGCTGATATTTGCGAAGATTTGAAGCTGCAGGGACTTGAGGACGAGTTCCATCATAAAACAGGTCTTGTAATTGATGCATATTTTTCCGGTACTAAGGTAAAATGGATTCTTGATAATGTTGAAGGCGCGCGTGCAATGGCAGAGCGCGGAGAGCTTCTTTTCGGTACAATTGACAGCTGGCTCATTTGGAAGCTCACGGGCGGCAAGGTTCATGTTACAGATTATTCCAATGCATCCCGCACACTCATGTTCAATATTCATGAACTTAAATGGGATGAGGAACTTCTTAAGCACCTTACAGTTCCTGCATCCATGCTTCCGGAGGTACGTCCGTCAAGCCAGGTATACGGCGAGACGATTCCTTCCATTCTTGGCGGCTGCGTGCCTATCGCAGGTGCGGCAGGTGACCAGCAGTCTGCACTTTTCGGTCAGAACTGCTTCGAGCCGGGCATGGCAAAGAACACGTACGGTACGGGCTGCTTTATGCTCATGAACACAGGTACAAAGATTTACGAGTCCAAGAACGGGCTTGTTACAACTATTGCGTGGGGCCTCGACGGAAAAGTCGAATATGCTCTGGAGGGTTCTATCTTTGTTGCAGGCTCTGCTATTCAGTGGCTGCGCGACGGACTGCGCATCATTGATGCTGCACCGGATTCCGAGTGGATTGCAAAACGCGTTCCGGATGCAGACGGCGTTTACGTTGTTCCGGCATTTGTAGGACTCGGTGCTCCGTACTGGGATATGAGCGCACGCGGTATGATTATCGGTCTTACCCGTGGTACGAAAAAGGCTCATATCGTTCGTGCAACTCTTGATTCCATGGCATATCAGACTCGCGACGTTTTGAGCGCTATGGAGGCAGATTCAGGCATTCGTCTCGCATCCCTCAAAGTTGACGGCGGAGCTGTCGCAAATAATATGCTCATGCAGTTCCAGGCAGATATGCTTGGTGTTCCTGTTGAGCGTCCTCAGGTAATTGAAACAACGGCTCTCGGTGCTGCATACCTTGCAGGTCTTGCTGTAGGCGTATGGAAATCGAAGGACGAGCTCAAGAAGAGATGGAAGCTTGACAACCGTTTTGATCCGAAAATGGCCAAAGACGATGCAGATAAGCTTTATAAAGGCTGGCGCAAGGCTGTCCGCCATGCTATGCATTGGCTTGAAGACGAAGAAGACTAAGGAGGAAACGATTAATGGATCTCAGCAATCTTTTAGGCGAATTCGTCGGAATGATCGTTCTTGTGACGTTCGGCTGCGGCGTATGCGCAAATATGGCTCTTAAGAAAACCTGCGGCTCCGGAGGCGGTTGGATTTGCATTACGGCAGGCTGGGCTTTTGCCGTGCTTCTTGGTGTATTTACTGCGAATGCTCTCGGGGCTCCGCAGGCTGACCTGAACCCGTCCGTTACCCTTGCAAAGACTTTTGCGGGTATATATACGTTCCCGCAGTTTGTTATCACATCTATTGTGCAGATTGCAGGCGGTTTCTGCGGCGGTCTTGTTGTCTATCTTGCATATCTCCCGCATTGGGCAGAGACGGAGGACGGTCCGACAAAGCGCGGTGTTTTCTGTACGGCTCCGGCAATCCGTAATATTCCGGCTAACTTTATTACAGAGATGATTGCGACATTCTTTCTTATGTTCATCATCTGGATGATTTTTGCTAAACCTAATGGACCGATTCCTGCAGGACTCGGACCTTATCTCGTAGGTATGCTCATTTGGGCGCTGGGACTTTCCCTCGGCGGTCCGACAGGCTACGCAATGAGTGCTGCCCGTGACCTCGGCCCTCGTCTTGCACATGCTGTTCTTCCGTTCAAGAACAAGGCTGATTCCGATTGGGGCTATGCATGGGTCCCTGTTGTTGCTCCGCTTTGCGGAGGCGTGCTTGCATATATTGTTGCACACCTTATCGGGGTTATCTGAGAATAATATTGATAAACCTGCGTCTTTTGCGGCGCAGGTTTTCTTTTTGCAGTTTTGCTTTTTTGTGCTCCCGTGATATGATGATGTAACGAAAATAATTTAAGGAATGTTTTTAAGGAGAATATATATGAGCAGTTACGTATATAAAACAAAAGGGACGTGTTCACGTTCAATTACAGTTGACCTTGACGGAAAAACTATCCGCAGCGTCAGCTTTGAAGGAGGCTGCCCGGGAAATCTCAGCGGAATCAGTAAGCTGGTAGTTGGCATGGATATTGATACTGTAATAGAAAGATTTACAGGCAACCGCTGCGGAGAGCGACAGACATCATGCCCTGATCAGTTGGCGAAGGCTTTGCAGGAAGCGTACGAAGCAGAGCAAAAAGGAGCGTAATAAAATGCTGTTCGATAATCATTCACATACGAAATTTTCCGCTGATTCGGAAATGCTTGCAAAGGATGCTATAGAAACAGCGAAAAAACAGGGGCTTGGAATAGTCTTTACCGAGCATATAGATTTCAGTTACCCGGGAGAATTGGATTTTATATTTGACCCTAAGGAATACTGGAAGGAATACGAGACTCTTCGCTCTGAATCGGTACGTCTTGGAGTTGAAGTCGGACTGGTACCGGGGGAAAGACAGCAGGCTGAGGCATTTATCGCTGAAGTGCCTTTTGATGAAGTCATTGGCTCTATTCATCTTGTTGACGGTCATGATATTTATGAAAAGGATGGGTACGAAGGAAAAACTCAGGATGAAATGTATCGTCGATATTTTCATTTGATGGAAGATATGGTGCGTTCCAATCCGTACATTGATATACTCGGGCATATTGACTATATATCGCGGTATGCTCCCTATGAGGACGCGGGAATCCAATACGCAAGATGGACAGAGGATATAGATGCTGTCCTGCGTGCAGTCATTGAGACAGACACAGTTTTGGAGCTTAATACAAGAAGGTTCGGGACTCCGATTAATTTCAAACAGCTTGTACCCGTATATAAACGCTATCGGGAGCTGGGGGGAAGGTATGTCACAATAGGTTCAGATGCACATACGGTCGATGGAATAGGGGCATACTTTGATATTGCAGAACAGTTTGCAGAGGCTTGCGCACTTATTCCCGTAACCTTTGAAAAGCGAAAAATGAATCGCTTAAAATAAATTGAAAAAAGTGCTTGACGAACCTCGGGCAAAGAGGTAATATATAGAAGCTGACTCGTGCGGGGCACGATGAAGCGCAAGGTGTTCCTTGAAAACTAAACAATGCAGAAATGAATCATCTAAATTGATTCAAGCCAGATGTCGGGCATGAAGCTATGCTTCATGAACCAACAATTTCTAAAAAGAGTAAAGCGAAAGCTTTATACTCAAAAGATTAA
>NZ_CDXDFU010000082.1:0-5164 GCF_978017985.1 Schwartzia sp. (in: firmicutes)
GACGAAATTTTCGGTATTGCAGCGGCGCGGAAGAATCCGCTGAATCCCTTTTATAACTATGGAGCCATGATTGTTGCCCTTCCGGGCTGGGCAGGCGGTACCATGCTGGGTGTGCTGGCGGGAAACGCTCTGCCTGCCTCTGTGGTGAGCGCTCTTTCCGTGGCTCTTTACGGCATGTTCCTTGCCATCATCATTCCCCCTTCCCGTGACGATAAGATAGTGGGGGGCTTTGTGCTGTTGTCCTTCGCGGCGAGCTTTCTGGCGGCGAATCTGCCGGTTATCATGGAGCTTTCGGGAGGTACGCGGACAATAATCCTGACCGTTGCCATATCTGCGGCAGCGGCGTGGTTTTTCCCTGTAAAGGAGGAGCAGCATGACGCATAATATTTATATCTATCTCATTGTGATGAGTGCTGTTACCCTCGCAATAAGAATCCTGCCCATCACCCTTTTAAGACGGCAGATCGAGAACAGATTTCTGAAGTCCTTTCTGTACTACGTGCCCTATGTGACTCTTGCGGTTATGACGTTTCCCTCCATTGTGGACGCGACGCAGGTGCCTCAGGCAGGCACGGCGGCCCTTCTGATAGGAATAGCTTTGGCGTGGTTTGGAGCGAGTTTGTTTCAGGTTTCGGCATCTTGTTGTATTGTAGTTTTTTTGGTGGAATTCTTCCTGGTGTGACGGGGACTTTTTCCGCTATGCTGTGTCAAAAGGCTCTCGACGTAGAAGATACTACGCCGTCGAGCCTTTTTTGTTTGCGGTAAGCATGTTCTTATGTTAAAATAGTCCGCGATGGACGGTATTCCGTGAGGGAACTGTACTGTATCTTTTTTTGAATCTGAAATAAGCACATCCTCAAAATGAGGTGATGCTATGAAGATTGGTTTTATAGGGGCCGGCAAGGTCGGCTTCACAATGGGAAAATATTTCCGTACACAGGGGCTTGAAGTTACAGGCTATTTCAGCCGCAGCATTCAATCCGCGCAGGAAGCAGCAGACTTTACCAAAACACAGGTTTTTACAGGTGTGCAGGATTTATTGGCTGTTAGTGATGTGCTTTTTTTCACATTGCCGGATGGAGCAATTCGTTCAGTTTATGAAGAGCTTCGTCCTTACGGGATTCAAAATAAGATTTTTTGTCATTGCAGCGGCGCTCTGACCGCAAGCGATGCATTCCCTGAAATCGAAAAGACAGGAGCCGTTGGCTTTTCCGTTCATCCGCTGTTCGCCGTAAGCGACAAGTATCACGCTTACGAGGAACTGACGGATGTTTTTTTTACCCTGGAAGGGTCCGCGGCAAAACTTTCCTTTATGAAGGAACGGCTGAAGGGCATTGGCCTCAAGGTCAAGGTTATCTCGCCGGGGGTAAAGGTAAAGTATCACTGCGCGGCGGCGCTGGCAAGCAATTATGTGATAGGCCTTCTTGCTTTCAGCAGCCGTCTTTTGGAGGAGTGCGGTTTTTCCGCAAATGAAGCGGAGAGCGCGCTTCGGCCTCTTTTCGGAGGAAATGCAGAGCACATCGTTCAAGACGGCATGGTCAATGCATTGACCGGCCCTTTGGAACGGGGAGATCTGGCTACGCTGAAAAAACATCTTGACTGCCTGGACGGGGAGCAGGGGAAGCTCTACTCTCTTCTGGCCAAGGAGCTTATCGTGACAGCACAGAACAAGCATCCTGAACGGGATTACACCGCCATCAAAAATTATTTAATTCCCGGGGAAGGATGATTGTCTTGAAAAACACTGTAGCAACCTTTGCAAAAATGAAAGCCAACGGAGAAAAAATCTCTATGCTGACCTGCTATGATTATTCCACAGCAAAGCTGCAGGAAGCGGCAGGAATCAATGCTATTCTGGTTGGAGATTCTCTCGGCAATGTAATGCTGGGGCTTCCTGACACGCTTTCCGTCACAATGGAGGACATGATTACCTACGGACGCTCTGTTGCCCGCGCCTGCCATGATACCATGGTAGTCATTGACATGCCGTTTATGTCCTATCAGGTTTCGGTGGAGCAGGCTGTGATGAATGCAGGAAGGCTCATGAAGGAGGGCCGCGCCAATGCGGTCAAGCTGGAGGGCGGCGCTGCCGTATGCCCGCAGATCAAGGCTATCACCGACGCAGGAATCCCTGTGGTGGCGCATCTCGGGCTGACACCGCAGTCTGTCAATGCTTTGGGCGGCAACCGTATCCAGGGCAAAAGCGAGGAAGCAGCGAAAAAGCTTATCGCGGACGCTCTGGCAATCCAGGAGGCAGGAGCCTTTGCGCTGACATTGGAGTGCATTCCGGCTCCTCTGGCGAAGCTGATTACGGAAAAGCTCACCATTCCGACTATCGGAATCGGCGCGGGCGCAGGCTGCGACGGACAGATACTTGTCTATCAGGATATGCTCGGACTGTTCTCGGACTACACGCCTAAATTTGCAAAGCATTTCGCGGAGCTCGGAAAACAGATGCAGGACGCATTCAAGGCATATATCAGCGAGGTACAGGCAGGCACATTCCCTGCGCAGGAGCATACTTTTAAGATGGATGAGGATGTGCTGTCGAAACTTTATTAAAAGTTTTCTTTGACAGGAAAATCAGTATTTATAGCCTTCCCTTAAAGGGGAAGGCTTTTATTGTGGCTTTACGTTGGGACAGTCGATATAGTTTGACGCGGTCGGCAGTATCGTGCCAGCCTATACTTAGGTTCCCGCGCGGCAGAAAGAACGCCCTTCGGGCTACTTTTGCTTCAGCCGCGCGGAATCCTAAGTATGCTTTGCTGCTGTACTGCCGGCCGCGTCCGAGTGTATCGGTTATGCCAACCTAAAGCCAGGACTGTGATGATATTTTGCACCTGTAGCCTTTACAGGTGCTTTTTTGTTAGTTTTCATACGAAAAAGCAATAGTATCAATATGGTATAATAACATTAAGAACGTAAAGGAAATCGGAGGGATAGGAATGGAAACGACGCAGGTGACGAAATTCCGTCGGGAGGTATTGCGCAGAATCGCGCAATATACGTGGAATGACGAGCTCCCTGACCATGTGTACGATATTATTTATCAGACGGTGCGTGATGATACCCAGCGTGTGCGCTGCTGTGTCCACAAGGAGCGCGCCGTTTTGAAGAACCGCATACAGATGGCTTTATGGCAGCCGCTGAAGTTCAATATAATAAACGCGGCGAATGCGGCGCTGGCAGGAGAGTTCGACAAGAGCCTGCCTGTCATGGACGTGCTTCCTGATGCCTGCGATTCGTGCCCTATCGACCGCTATTATGTAACGGATGTGTGCCGTCACTGCATTCAGCATAAGTGCATAGACAACTGTCCGAAGCATGCTATCAGCATACAGAACAACCGCGCATTCATTGACCGTGATGTGTGCATAGAGTGCGGGCGCTGCTCGAAATCCTGCCCCTACGGAGCAATCATAGAAATCAACCGCCCCTGCATACAGGCATGTGCTCTCGGAGCCATGAGCGCCAGCGAGGGCGAGGATACGCGTACGGTTATCGACCACGAAAAATGCGTGAGCTGCGGAAACTGCCGAAGCGCGTGTCCCTTCGGGGCTCTGGAGGAGCGCAGCATGATAGTGCCGCTGCTTCTGGCGCTGAAGCAAAAGAAACGCCCTGTGGTCGCCATGCTTGCCCCGTCCTTTGTGGGGCAGCTGGGCATGAAGGTTACGCCGGGGGCTATCGTCGAAGGGCTTCGTTCTCTGGGCTTTACCGCGGTGGTGGAGGTAGCCGTGGGAGCGGATATTACCACGCTTCATGAGGCTGAGGAATTTGTGGAAAAGGTGCCGAAGGAAATTCCCTTTATGACAAGCTCCTGCTGCCCTGCGTTTTTCGATTTGGTAAGAAAGCATTTCCCCGAGTACAAGGAAAATATTTCCGAGACCGTATCGCCTATGGTTTCATGCGCGCGCTGGGTTAAGGAAAAATACAAGAACGCCATGACATGCTTTATCGGGCCTTGTATCGCAAAGAAAGCCGAGGCGCTGCACTTTGACAAGGACGTGGATTTCGTCCTTACCTACGAGGAGCTTTCCTGCGTATTCGAGGGAACCAGCACGGATCTGACCGTACCCACGGAGGAATATGAAACTACGGCGGCTGCGGGGGGCATAGGCTTCCCGCTTGAGCGCGGCGTCCAGTCCTCCATGAAAAAGGTTCTTCCGCCGGAGCGTGCTGAATCTGTCAAAATGGAGTATGCTGCAGGGCTGGATAACTGCCGTCAGAAGCTGAACGATATCAAAGAAGGAAAGCTCTCCTGCGAATATTTCGAGGGAATGGCGTGCGCACAGGGCTGCGTGGACGGCCCGGGCGCTCTGGCGCAGCAGGGGCTCACCCGCGTGATGGTAACGAAGTTCGCAGGGGGCGCTCCGAAGAAGCGCAGCGACGAAAATCAGACGGCAGTGGACGCGAATAAACGCCTGCATTTGGAAACTAAATAAAAACTATAAACAAAAAGAGAAGGCGCGGGGCCTTCTCTTTTTTATGCGGTTATGCTTTTTTCAGTACCGTTTCAATCTCTGCAATATACATGGTATGGAAATCGTTTGATTCGTACCATTTGTCGAGGCATTCCTTATCGAGGAAGCATTCAGGCTTCTGCTCCTGCTTGTAGAGTTTTCTGCAGACCAGTACCATTTCAGCTTCTTCGAAGTACGGAGCTTCGTTTTCGTGGGCGAGGGTGAGTCCGGATTTTGCGATTTTGTCCTCGTCACGTCCCGACACGCTGCCGAGATATCCGAGAGTCCTTTTATGCTCCGCGCCCAAAATGGAGAGGGTGAAGCGGTCTGTGGAATCAAGAAATTCCTTTGTGTAGCGCTGGGGACGGATATAGATTGTAGCTACCGTTTTGCCCCAGAGTATGCCGACACCGCCCCAGGAGGCAGTCATGGTGTTTGCTTTGCCGTCTTTTTCGGCGGTAACGAGCATCCAGTCGTCACCGATAAGGGTGAATGGGTTGCGTGTTATTTCTTTTGGTTCAATGGCTTTAAACATTGGAATTCTCCTTTCATGGTTAGTGTACAGTGTTTTCTTGCGGAATATCGTAGTTATCCGTATGCAGATATTCGCTGTCTACGACCGCGCCGTTTTCGTAGGTTAGGCGGTAGGCGTCCACAGTGGGGTTAGGCCCCGTAATCTCCGTGGTGAGTCCGTATTCCCGCGC